>JBEHXD010000279.1:0-7226 GCA_048498875.1 Verrucomicrobiota bacterium | reverse complement strand
ACCCGGAGTGGGGGGCATTGCCCAACTCATGTGCTGGATCTGAAAACCTTGTCATCCGTCACATCGGCGCCACGGCCGATGAAGATCTGGCGCATGAACGGCTCACAGGCCTTCGCCGAATCACCGAGCGAGGAGTTATCAACTGGCACCGTGCGCCAACCGAGGAACACCTGGCCTTCGGACTGAATGATCTGCTCGAAGGTCTGTTCCAGTTTGCGACGGACCGTCTGGTTGCGCGGCAGAAAGAAAATACCGGAACCGTATTCGCCGGCAGCCGGCAAAGTGATGCGCGCCTTCTTGGCGACTTCCTTGAGAAACGCATGCGGCATCTGGATGAGAATGCCCGCGCCGTCGCCCGTGTTGATTTCGGCCCCGGCGGCGCCGCGATGGTCCAGATTCCGCAGCACCTCGAGACCGTTCTGCAGGATCTGGTGCGATTTACGTCCCTTGATGTCGACAACGAAGCCGACGCCGCAGGCGTCGTGCTCAAATGCTGGGTCGTAGAGACCCTGCTTGCCGGGGCGGCCGAAGTTATCGGTCGGTGCGGCGCTGGACGTTTCATTCTTCTGGGTGGACATGGAAAGAGAGGACGACCGGGGAGCTTGAGACATCGTGGAAATCAGGTGTTAGAAACGGGCTGGTCAGCCAACAAAACGGAGAGCGGCAAAATCGCGAAGGAAACGAAAATGCGGATGGTGTTCACCGTTGTCAGGTCGGAGGATAAGAAGGTGGAGGGATTAAGGTGTTTGCAGCTGCTTGTATGCCATGGCGCAAGGGGATGTGCAGAACAAATCCACGCGCGCGGGAGATCAATCAACGCTCCGCTTCCCGGCTTCTGGCAATCCTGTTTTTTGCTTTACGAAAGGAAAAACGCACAATTTTGCGGCTTATTCGAGTGAATCTGTACTGAAGGCCATGGCGGAGCTTATTCTGTCATAAACCGCTGGGATCCCGCCCCTGTTTCCGCGCTTCCGTTTCATCCTTCTTCTCCTTTCATCAGACGGCTCATTTGCGAGTGCCTGACCTCCCTCCCCGGCATACCTGGGCAATGGCGGCCTTTGAGCGAACTACCTGAAATCCAATGACTCATCTTACTGTAAGAGCATGGAGCCGGTTGAAACAGGCGGGGCATTTTTCTTTGGTGCCCTCCGGTGCGGTTCCAGCGGTTGGAACCAAGCCACCCCGATCCCATGACGTTTCGTCTCTCGTGTTTTTATTCCGCCGCCCTTCTTGCCTCGATCGCCCGCTTGAGCGCGGACGTTCATCTCGCCAGTCCGTTCACCAGTCACATGGTGCTTCAGCGCGACCAGACCATACCGGTATGGGGCACGGCTGACGAGGGGGAGAAAGTCATCGTCGAATTTGCCGGACAGAAAAAAGAATCGGTCGCAACGGCCGGCGGGCGTTGGAAAGTTCTGCTGGATCCGCTCTCTGCCTCAGCCCAGGGACAGGTGCTGGCGGTCAGCGGCAGTCGCGACTCTCGGCCGCTTCATCTGGACGACGTGCTGGTGGGCGAAGTGTGGCTTTGCTCCGGCCAGTCCAACATGGATTTCACCGTCGCGAAAACCGCGAAGTATTATTTCGCCGGAGTCATCAACGAAGCAGAGGAAGTGGCCGCCGCAAACCATCCCACTCTCCGGATGTTCACGGGCGACTGGACCCGCAGCTATGAACCGCAAAACTCCGTTGGCGGCTCATGGAAAATCTGCACTCCGGATAACGTCCGCGAATTCTCCGCCATTGGTTATTTTTTTGCGCGCGCCCTGGAGAACAACCTCAAGGTTCCCGTCGGAATCGTCACGCTCACTTACGGTGCCAGCACCGCCCAAGCCTGGATCCGTCGTGAAACGATCGCCGCTGATGCACGGCTCAAACCCGTGCTCGACCAATTCGACGCCAAGGTAAAGGGCTACCAGCCGCCCAGTGAGGCCGAGATGAGGGAATGGCAGGAACGGGCCGACAAGGCGAAGGCGGAGGGGAAAAAAGAGCCGCGCAAACCAAAGCCGCATCCTGTCCAGGACCAGCATAACCCGACCGTGATGTATAATGGAATGATTGCGCCGTTCGTTGGCTTTGGGATTCGCGGAGTGCTTTGGTACCAAGGGGAGTCAATCACGGAGCCGAAAGAGCTTTTCCCACTGTGGAACGAAACCTTGATTACAGATTGGCGAAAATTATGGGGCCGGGAGCTGCCTTTTTATTTCTGTCAGCTGGCCGCTCACGACACGGGAGACAACCTGCCGCAAACGCGCGCGTGGCAGGCCCAGGCCTTGCGACTTCCCGAAACGGGTATGGCCGTAACCATTGATATCGGTGACCGGAAGGATGTTCATCCGCACAACAAGGCTCCGGTCGGCGAACGGCTCAGTCGCATTGCCCTCGCCCGGGTCTACGGACGCTCCCTGGAGTTTTCCGGCCCGCAGCCGGCGGACATGACTGTGGAAAACGCGAAAATCCGTATTAAATTTGCCCATGTCGGAAGTGGATTGAGCGCAAAAGAGGGACCGCCCGGGGCTTTCGAAATCGCGGGCCCTGACGGACGGTTTGTCCCCGCGGTTGCTGAAATTGAAAACGAGGCAGTGGTCGTTCATAGCGGTGATGTGTCCACTCCCACGGCGGTGCGCTACGCCTGGGCGAACTTCCCCGAACGGTGCAATCTCTACAACTCCGAGGGGCTCCCCGCCGCTCCATTTTGGATCGACCGGGATTCGTTCAAGGCAACCGGTTTGATAAAATGAAATTCAGGCAAATTCCCCGGGACGACGCCCGGGGATCAACCCCACCAGTTAGCCATTGGCCAGAGGTAATCTGACTGTAAGATGGACCATCCGTTGAAATCGGCGGAACTATTTTCTTTTCTACATCCGCTACCCCTCCGAGGCAGGCATTGCGGCGTGCCTTGTTTTTTCCACCCCTTCTGTTTCACCCGGCCTGAGTTAACCAGTTGTCCTTTCACACTAGACCAAGAATCCAGACCAGAACATGCCCATGAACCGAACACCCCAAACCAAAACCGCGCGCTGGCAAATGCTGGCGCT
Organism: Verrucomicrobiota bacterium; assembly: GCA_048498875.1. Taxonomy (GTDB): domain Bacteria; phylum Verrucomicrobiota; class Verrucomicrobiia; order Opitutales; family Opitutaceae; genus Lacunisphaera. Next base: position 4,188 of record JBEHXD010000279.1, on the reverse strand, counting down.
GTCCTGCGCACTGACGCTCACCCCGTCAGTCTGGGCGCAGACCAAAGCTCCCGCACCCGCAGAAACACCCAAACCCTCAGCTCCAGTCACCACCACCGCGGGAACAAAGGTGGGTGAGGATGAGCAGGTCGTGCTCTCGCCCTTCGTGGTGACCAGCACCAAGGACACCGGTTACTATGCGGCAAACACGCTGGCCGGTAGCCGCATGAACACAAATCTTGCGGACTTGGGCGCGGCGATCTCGATCGTCAACAAGGCGCAGATGGAGGATTTTGCGTCAGCCAACGTGAATGACGTGTTTCGCTATGAGGTGAACACCGAAAGCTCGAGCACCTACACCCCCGGGACGAAGACTTTCCGTAACGACGGTATTCTCGACGTGAACGCCGGTGGTACGCAGGGCAATTTGGTCGGTTCCTACACGAATGCGCAGGCCAATCGCGTGCGCGGTCTCGGTATTCCCAGTGCAGCGGTCAATTATTACCCGTCCAACGGAGCTGTGCCGCCTGATGTGTACAACATCCAGTCCGTCGAAATCAGCCGTGGCCCGAACTCCATGTTGTTCGGTCTCGGCAGCCCGGCGGGTATCGTGAACGAATCCACCGCGCAGGCGCTCGTGAACGAGGATTTCAACCGGGTTCAGATTCGCGCCGACGACCGGGGTTCCTTCCGCAGCAGCTTTTCCTTCAATCGCGGTCTCCTGAAGGACAAACTGGCGATCTACGGCGCCATCCTTTACGACGACCAGCAATTCGAACGCAAGCCGTCCTACGACATCAGTCGCCGTCAATACGGCGCGATCACCTTCAAGCCATTTTCGAAGACCACCATCCGCGCGAACTTCGAAAATTACGACAACCGGAATCGCCGTCCAAACACGATTTCCCCGGTCGACTACGTCACCCAGTGGAATCTCGCGGGCCGTCCGATCTATGATAATCTGACGAAAAAAATCACCGTGACCTCAACCGGTCAGGTGCTTGGACCGTATATCAGCAGCGCCAGTTCGCCTTATGCGCAACAGGTGCGTGACTACATCCGGTCGCTGCCGAACTATAATCCTGCCCTCCGCGGTACTTCCGCCACGGCGTTCGGCGGTACCGACACGACCTTCTCGTTCTACAACGGTCAGGCGATCTTCGGTGGCAACGCGACCAGCATACAATTAAATCCCACGCTGAGTGTCGCGGTTCCCAACCCGTCGGCTTCCGTGCTTTACACCCCGGGTTTGTCGCAAATCACCATCCGGCCGACGTTGCAAATCGTCAACGGTCAGCTGCAGAACTGGTATCAACCGCTCTACAATCAGGCCTACACTCCTGGCTTCGCCATTCCTGCCGGTGCGACGAAGCCCGCCGTGGCAGCACCTGCGGCGATCAATGTCCCCATTACCAACATCTGGGGAACCACTGCCGCCCCAAACCTGGTGGCATCCGATATCTATGATCGCAATAGCTACATTTCCACCGGCTGGACGAATAATTCGTTCATCAGCAACGTGGGAAATTACAACTATCCCGGCGTGACCGATCGCTCGATCTATGACTGGAAGAAAGACAACATTCTCCAGGCTGATTTCGGTTCCTTGAAAAACAAGAACTACGAAGTGGATCTCGAACAGGAAATTCTCCATAACCTGTACCTGAACGCCGGCTGGTTCCGCCAGGACACCAAGCAGACGACGAACTACACGATCGGCCAGTTGAACGCGACGGCCCTGAGAATCGACGAAAACAAATACCTCCCGAACGGAACGCCAAATCCTGACGTCGGCCTGCCGTTCGTCACCGACATCGATCCAGACCGTTATATCAATAACGAGATCGACGATCATTTCCGTGCGATGTTGGCTTACACGCCCGATTTCACCCAGAACAAGGGTTGGACGAAATGGCTCGGACACCATCAAATCCTTGGACTCGTGTCCCGCGATGAGGCTATGGCCCTGGCCGATCGCCAACGTCTCAGTTTCGTAGCGGCGGGCAGCACCTCAGCAACCTACCGTTATATGTCGAATCCCAACCCCGATGCCGATGGCGCGCGGACGGGCTGGCATTTCACCGGCAGCAGCGGTGCAACCGTTCAACGGTATTACTATCTCGCCAATCCAGGCGATCCCATGGGCAAGGCGACGACCACGTCCGGCGAATGGAATTACGACACCTACAGTGGCAACATCGTGGCGTATAACTATATCAACCCCGGTTTCGAAAATCAGCCTGTCACCACGCAGTACGTGGCCGGCGTAACCGATCCGACGCGCTCGCAACGGACGCTTCAATCCTGGAGCACCGGCGCCACCGACTACTGGTGGAACGACCGCTTGGTCACGACCTTTGGTGCCCGACTTGATAAATTCAAGGCCCGGAATACCACGAGTGCCCAGATCACGCTTCCCGATGGCTCGAAGATCGCCGCGCTGACCAATCAGCAGAAATTCCTGCCTTCCGGCTATTATGACTACAGCTCGATCTGGAATCGGTTTCAACCCTGGCAATACACGGTTGGCCGGACCAAGACTGGCGGCGGCGTCCTCCAACCGTTTAAGAATTGGGACAGCGTTGACCGCCGTGCCAATGACGGCAACCAGCTCTGGCAGTTGATCCGCAACTTCGGCATTGTCTATAACTGGTCTGACAATTTCGACGTGCCGACGAGCGCCCAAGTGGATGCGTTTGGCAAACCGCTGCCCAACCCACGCGGCGTGGGTCGTGACGTTGGTTTCCAAGTCTCCGCCCTGGACAACAAACTCTTCGCCCGTGTGACGTGGTTTAAATCCACGAGCGTCAATTCCCGTCTTTCCGCGGGCACGCCAATTGGACGTCTGACGTCCACCCCTGGCCTCACGACACCTGATGCGGCCCCGGCGAGTGTGGATGGATTGTTCCGTTCTTGGGCACGGACCATCGCGAAGATCAACCTGGGCTTGGATCCCACGCTCGACACTCCTCCTCCTTTGACCAATCAGCAGGAGTTGGATGTTGAGGCGGGCGCGGCCAAGATCTGGGGTCTTCCCTTCAACTATTACAACGAGCTTCCGGGCGCGATCACCGCGACCAGCGACGGTACGGCAACCGGTATGGAGGCCCAGCTGAACTACAACACGAACCACTGGCGGAATCGTGTCACCTTCGGCCGGCAGTCCACGACGACCTCAAACGCATTGCAGCAATACGATGCGTGGTATGCAGTGCGCAGCCCGCTCTGGCAGGCCAAGGCGGCTGACTATCTCCTGCCGCAGTATCAGAAATACCTGACCTACACGACGGTCGGAGGCACGGCGAACGATCTCACCAACTTCCTGACCAGCTATGGCTACGTCAGCACGGTGAAGATCACCAACGCGGACGGCGGCAAGAGCCCGCAAAACTGGATGGACGTCAATCTGACCCCGCAGGTTCAACTCTTCAAGGACCTCAACGGTCAGCAGTCGCCCGGTCAGCGCAAGTACCATGTGGCCTACAACACCGGTTACGACTTCACGTCAGGCCGGCTCAAGGGCTGGGGTGTCGGCGGTGCCCAACGCTGGGAATCGAAGTCCGTCATCGGCTATTACGGCAAGAAGGCCAAGACCACTGCGAATCTAAACCTTCTCGACAGTGCTGACGTCACCAAGCCGATCTACGACTCCTCCAATTCCTATACCGATCTCTTCGTTAATTATAAACGCAAGATCTGGCACGACCGGGTTGGCTTGATTGTGCAATTGAACGTGGAAAACGTCTTCGAAGACGGACATCTCCAGGTCGTTGCGGTTAACTACGATGGATCGCCTTACGGCTACCGTATCATCGATTCACGCAAGTTCACTCTGACGACAACGTTTGATTTCTAAGTTTTCTCTTTCAAAGGCCGCACTGAAAAGTGCGGCCTTTTTTCTGTCATGACGGCACGAGTGCGAATGCAGGCAGGAGCAATCGTGCACCGGGAAACCGGTTTCTTACTGTAAGAATCTCGCCGTTCTCGCCTCCTCCCTCCGCACCGGCACTTTGTCCTCCCTGCCTTTTTCAATTTGAAAAAGGCTCGGTTTTAACACGCACCCCACGCCCTTCCGTTTTGGCCTCCCCAAGACGGCTTGCGGGCAATCTATGACCTCCAGTTCCCCCACATGTCCCCGCGCCGCACTGATCGGCGTCTCCGGTTACGGGCGGATTTATTTGGAACTGGCCCGCAGCGCCCATGCGCGTG
>JBEHXD010000278.1:0-7237 GCA_048498875.1 Verrucomicrobiota bacterium | reverse complement strand
GGCAAGACACCGCAAAGATTTGCCCGTAGCAAACAAAAATTTCAGGGATTAAAACCGGATTTGGGTAGGGGCCGATGCCCTCATCGGCCTTGGGATATCACGCACCAAACCGGAAGGCCGATGAGGGCGTCGGCCCCTACCGTATGAATCACTCAACCCGCATGGTTTTCAACGTCGGACCGTCGACCCAGACGGCCGGAATCGTGGTTGTCGAAGGATGCTCCGGTACACCGCAATCGTTACGGTGCAACGCGGCGATCAACAGCTCGACCCCGCGGGCGCCAAGCAGCATCGGCTGCAGGTCGAGGCCGGCACAGGCCTGCGTATTGCTGGTGACGTTGAGGCAGCAAAATCCATGGGTTTCTGGAATACGGGCACCACATTCCTTCATCCACTCCATTACTTCTGCCCGGTGGCAGAGCACCGCATCGGGCTTTTTGGTCCTGAACCACTGGATGAATGTTTCGCGTTTAAACTCTGACAGAATCAACGGCGGCAGGGCCTGTTTCCGGGCGTGGTGTTCGTGATACGTGTGAAAGGCCGCTTCCCAGCGGTGCAACAATCGTGAGTCATGATCGACGTGGAGCACCAGACCGAGGCGACGATAACCGAGGTCGTGAACTTTCTGCACGGCGGAAACCATCGAGCGATAATGATCGGGGCACACGGCATGAAGCGCCGGGCTTTCGATGAGATAGTCCGTGTAGATGCCGGCAAAATGAGTCCAATCGAGGCCGCTCAAATCTGCTTTCGCGGCAATGGGCAAAACGAGCAAACCGCGGATTCCGCGCGCCTGCAGGATCGAATCGAGGCGGGCATCCGAAATTCCGCGCGTACCGGTGACGATGGTTTCCGCCTTGAAACCCAGTTCCACGGCCCGGGCACTGGCGCCGCGCACGAGTTCGCGATGGTAGCGATTGGAACTGGCGGGGCGTCCGTCGGGACCATCGAGGTCGAGGATCGCGAGCACGCCACGAAACGTGCCCGACCGGGCGCGTCGCATTTCGGACATCAACGCTCCCGCGAGGGGATTGGGTTGATAACCGACGGCCTTGGCGGCTTTTTGCACCCGACGGCGGGTCGTGGCATTAACCCGCGGTGAATCGCGCAGTGCTTCGGACACCGTGGTATGCGAAAGGCCGAGACTGCGGGCAATTTCTCGAATGGAAGTGGCGGGCATGTGGGGTTTCCAGGCGATCCTCTGGCACCGGGAAAATGGTCGGAGCGGGGCAGGGTGACGAGTGCGAAGTACAGCGGCTGCCGCCTTACTCCGTGAGATGAACCACCGCCGCTCCGAGTGCGGGCAGGGTGATTGCACTCTTGGTTTTCTTCCCGGTTAAAAGGTCCACTCCCGATCGCCGCCCCAGCGGAATTTTAGCCGTCTGGTCGTTGTGATTCAAAAGGAACAGGTAGCGATCGCGTCCTTTCTCCCGCAACGTAGCTTCCACTCCACGCGGGGTCTTGAGCACGGGTTCCACCCTGGCGTTTGCGATCACTTCGCCGAGCACGAGATCGAGGCCCGCGGCGTCGGGACGCGTGCCAAGATAGTAGGCAGCGCCGTCACCATGCCTGTTTCGCGTAAACGCGGCGCGCCCCGCGAAAAAGTCCGTGGTGTAACTGGCGAGCGCTTTGGCGCCGTCGAGATGGAGAAGATCGCACCAATGGTCGTTCGTGCACAGTTTCCTTCCTTTGGCAAAGCGCAGGCGATTTTTTCGTCCTTCGGGGTACGGACACCATTCCTCGACCCACAGACCAAGTGTATCCTTGAGCAACGCCGGGTAGCCACCGAGAACGATGTGTTCGTGTTCATCGACGATTCCGGAAAAGTAAGTGGCCAGCAGTGTGCCCCCGCGGCTGACGAAACCGTCGAGGTTGGTGGCGTCGGCTTGGGTCAAAAGATAAAGCGCGGGAGCGATCACCAAATCAAAGCGGGAAAGATCGGATCCGGGATGGACGAAATCGACCCCGATGTTCCGATCGTAGAACCAGCGGTGCAGCGCCTGGGCGCTGGCGGCGTAATCGATCCGGCCAGGTTTGGATTCCAATTCCACGGCCCACCACGCGTGCCAGTCGAAGGCGATCGCCACGCGGTTGCGCACGAGCGAACCGGCGAGAGGAAGAAGTTTTTTCAATTCTGCGCCGAGCGCGCTGACCTCGGCAAACACGCGGCTTTTTTCCGGCGGGATGTGCTGAACGAGTGCCGCGTGAAATTTCTCCGCACCCGCCTTCGAGGCACGCCATTGAAAAAACATGACTCCGTCGCCGCCGCGGGCCACCGTCTGGAGGCTGCCAAGACGCATGATTCCCGGGCGCTTGGGCAGATTAATCGGGCGCCAGTTGACCGCAGACGTCGCCTGTTCCATCAGCACGAAAGGCCGCTCGGGCTTGAGCGAGCGCATGAGATCGTGACCCACGGCGCCGATATGCCGGGCCGCCGTTTCATCCACCGGATCCGGGTAGCTGTCCCATGCGATGAAATCGGTCGCCGGCGCCCACTGGCGGTAATCGAGGGTTTTAAAGAACCCCATGAAATTGGTGGTGATCGGAATTTCCGGTGTCGCGCTCCGCAGGATCGCGGCTTCCATTTGATAGAGTTCGAAGAACGCGTCGTTGGTGAAACGCTTGAAATCGAGGCACTGCGTGGGGTTGCAGTGATAGGGCGCGCACCGCGGGGTGAAAATTTCCTCCCATGTTCCGTACGCCTGACTCCAGAACGCCGTACCCCACGCGTCGTTTAACGCGTCGAGCGTGTGATATTTTTTGCGCAGCCAGGTCCGGAAGGCGCGCGTGCTCTCCGGTCCGTGGCACTCGGGCATATGGCAGGCGTACTCGTTGTTGATATGCCAGGCGACCAGCGCGCGGTGGTTGCGATAACGCTGGGCGAGCCGCCAGACGAGTCCCGCGGCAAACTTCCGATACACACTGCTGCTCGGGGAGTATTGCTGGCGTGAACCCACCTGCAGCGGAACGCCGTCAACGTTGACCGGCAGCACGCCGGGATATTTTGAGGAAAGCCACGGCGGTGGCGAGGCGGTCGCGGTCGCAAGGCATACGCCAATGCCATTGGCCCCGAGAAGGTCCATGATCCGATCCAGCCAGCCAAAGTCGAAACGCCGGACACCCGGTTGCAATTTGGCCCAGCTGAAAATCCCCAGGCTGACCACATTAACCCCGGCTTCGCGCATGAGGCGCACATCTTCGGGCCAGACTGATTCGGGCCATTGCTCGGGATTGTAATCACCACCGTAATAAATTTGTGGGGGAAGCGAAGGATTCATTAATGGGAAAATATACTCTCCGCCGTTCACCGCCGGCACGACGAAATTCAGCTGCCCTCGGGTTTGACGACGGGCTTGGGTGGCGATGGAGGAAGATGCCAGTTGGCAAAGGGATCAGGGTGGGCGGGATCGAAAGGCTTCCGACAGGGACGAAGGTTGACCGCGAGGGCCGGGACCTGGGTTTTGATTCCCTCGATCACACATCGGGCGAGTTCGTAGGCTCCATAAGTGCTGAAGTGCGTGTCATCCGCGAGCGCGCCGGACTGATTGGGAAAAGAATCCGCCGGGAAATGAACGAACGCCTTTTTCGCCTCTTCTGCCCCGAGTGCCTCATAAAACCGGATGCTCATCCCGTTCAAATCGATGACAGGAACATCCATTTCCGCCCCGACCTCGCGCATCGCCTGCGGATAACCTTCGAGCGTTGGCACGATGTGACCATGCTCATCGAAGTTGCGCCGCTCCATCGAGGTCACGAGCACCGGATGGGCCTTTTTGGCTTTGGTTTCCGTAATGAAGCGTTTGAGGAGCTCCTTGTATCCCGTGGCGGCATCGGTGTGCTCGGCGTTTATTTTCTGATCATTGTGGGCAAATTGAATGAACAGATAGTCGCCCGCCCTGATCAGCGACATCACCTTGTCGAACCGGCGTTCGCCGACGAACGATTTGATGGTCTCGCCCGATTCCGCATGATTGGCGATCGCGGCCGTCGGACTGAAGAAAGGCGGAAGCATCTGGCCCCAGGCCGCCCACGGTTCGATTTGCTGATCAGTGACCGTGGAATCTCCCGCGAGAAACACGGTGACGGCATCGTCGAGTTTTTTGATCTCGAGCGAAGCGACACAGGGATGGCGGCCGTTAAATTCCAACGTGAGCCGGTCATCCCAATGCAGCGCGCCGATCTCGCGCGGTTTCAGCCGCACCTGACCGCCGCCGGGCAGGCGCGCATTGCGAATATTCACCGCAAAGCTGACGTTCCTGATTTCATTTTTCCGCGTGGTGACCGGTTCGAGCACGAGCCGGCGGGATTCCGCCTTGATCACGGTGTGCGACTCGCCCTGTGCATCGCCCAACGCGATCGAGACGAGATAATTCCCCTCGGGCAAATCAATGGAAAAGAAGAAGGGAGTTTCGCTGGTACAGTAATCATCAACCGCGCTGTCGCCCTTGCCGTGACGAACGACGGACAAATTTGCACCAGGTTCGAATCCAAATCCGCGATCATGGGCATAAGGCGTATCGGGACCGGCATGGATCCAGCCTTTGGCCGCCGGACCGTCACCGAAATCGAAATGCCGCTCGAGGGAAGTTTCGACCGATGCCGCCGAAAACGTCATCGCGTGCGTCACAAAAAAAATCACCGAGAAACCAAAAAACCGGTGGAGCGCGGCCTCCGGACGCGCTTTTCGGACATTTGCGCTCGGCGCACGTCGCGAGGGGAAAACGCGCCCGGAGGTCGCATTCCACCTATGAGGATCGGGCTTCATGATGCAGGCAGCGCGTTGCCAACCAGCGCGAGATTTTGAATGGCCGCCAGACCCCACTGGGCCGTGGCATTCGTTGAAACGAAGGCCGCTTCGTCCACCGGCCGCAGCACGTCCGGTCCGGAAAGATGCCTGACTTCGAGCGGATGGGCGCGAGCATAGCCACCCGCGCCCGCCTTGAACTCGCTCCACGCACGCTTCGCGAGCGCGGGATCAGAATTCACCTTGGCCGCAAATGCGGTCAGACGGGAGTGCCCTTGCTGGAGATTCAAGCCGCCCAAGGCTTGACCCAAGCGCCTGGCCTGAACATCGGCCGGGGCGTTGTAGAGTTCGCAATAGTCGAGCCACGCCCGCTTGAACTCCGGCACGTCGAGCAATTGCACCAGTTCCGCACAGACTTCCACGAGTCCAAAAACCGCGTTCAAATGAGAGGCGGCGGCCCGGGTGTCGGTGGAAATATCGAATTTACCCGTGGCAATTTCCATTCGCGCGCCGGTGGAGAAAAATCCGTGCGGTTGGGCGGCGATGGTTTTCATGCTCGTCACCAGACGGTCGCGAATTTTCACATCGCCGGTGCGCTCCCATTCGGTGAGCCAGGCGGCGGAAAGCGCACCCCAATCCGTGCCGAAGCCGATCCGTGCATGAGTGGCGGTCGCGTCGGGTTCCTGGGGTTTGCCCCGTCCACCGGCCTTGCGATTGGGCTGGATGTTCACGAGCGCGCGCGCGGCCTCGACCTGTTCGCGCATCAGGTCGCCCACGCGTTCGTCCGCCGTAAGATAATAAAAATAACGGCGGTTGGCCGCATTGCTGATGCGGAGTTGTTTCGCGCTGCAACCCCAATGCAAAACATTGTGCCGCGAACCCAGCGGGGCGAACCGCCCCTGGTGATGCACGTCAACTTCGCCCGTGTGCCGGGTCATCGCCTCGGCAAAGCGGAAAACATCGGCGCGTCCGGTGCGCATGAAATAAAGCCACAGCCAGAGATCGGTGGAGAGCTCCGAGTTGTCCCACGCAAAACCGCCGACGTCGTAACGCCACTCGTGGCGGTCGGCGTCGTAGGTGTGCATGACGTCGCCGTAATTCCAAAATCCATACCAGCGCCGCTGTTCCTGCTGGCCCTGATAAAATTTGAAATACCAGTCGAGCTGATCCTCCACTGCGCTCAGCGACGGCGTGGAACGATCGACGGGCGACCACAGGTTGCCGAACACTTCGCACTGATGCATGTACTCGGGCGTGGAAACCAGGACCGCCGGTTGACGCACGATTTCCGCCAGCTCGACCAGTTTTTCGCGGGGCGGAGTAGCGGCGAGAGCCCAGAAATAAAGTTCGCTCGTGCGGGCCACGCCCTCGGGCGAGTCGAAGCCGGGCTCGTAGTCTTCGTATGTGATTTCCATCGCTTCGACCTGCTTCGCGTAGTCGTCCTCGCCCATGTCATCGTGGTACGAACGCAAATCCATCGGAGCGGCATCGGGGGCCCAAAGCCACGCGGTGATTTCCGCGCTGTCGCCGGTGGCGTTGCGGATATCGAGCTGCGCCGGATGGCTCTGCCAGAAATTGCGAATGCCAAACGCGGCTCCGCCTTCCGGCGATCCCACATAAGCCAGGCCGCCGGCGCGCGTGCCGCGGGCCGAACTTAACCAGGTAAACCCTTCACGCGTGCGCTTGCGAATTTCAAAGCCGTCGCTGTTGGCCTGGAAAAGCGTCCAATCGGCAAACGCGGGAACGTAATTCAAACGAGCACTGACTGTCTTGGGCCATGTGTCGACGGCGGGCGTGGCGCGTCCGGCCAGCTGGGCTTCCTTGACCCCGGCACCTGGATCCCGACGCAGCCCGGTAAGCGTGCGCACCGCTTCGGCAAAAAGCCCTTTTTCCTGCCCGGAAAATCGTACGTGTCGATCGTGAGGCTGCCCCTGCATGGGGACGGAAAATCGCACGCCGAGTCCGCAGATCGCATCCTGTTTCGGGTTCCCGTTGTAGACGACGGTGTGAAGCAGGCGGACCGCATCGCTCCCGGAATGGAAATAAAGGCGCACCACGAATGGCAGCCATTGGCGCGATCCGGTGACGGCCGCGTGGGTTCCGGTGATTTTCACGACGGCGCGCACCGGACCGGATGATTCCAAGACGACGGAAGCGATGCGGCCCTCGAAACGCTCGGTCTGGCGATCACCGGCGGGAGAATTGGCGCGCAACAATACCAGTTGACCGTCGCGCAGGATCTCCTGCTGATCACGACGGATCGAGGGAATGATTTTTTGACCGGATTTCGCGACGCGGGCGAGAATCACTCCGGTGTCGATTTCAATGGCTTCGGACGTTTCCCTGACCCGCACCGGTTTGGCCGGAACCACTGAAGTGCCGGCGACCAGATCGAAATTGGTGACATTCGTGATACCAGCGCCGGAAATTGCGTGGCCGGTCCATTTCAACGAACCATCCGGCCAGTACGCGAGCGGCCACGCAATTTCCGGC
>JBEHXD010000277.1:0-7241 GCA_048498875.1 Verrucomicrobiota bacterium | reverse complement strand
GGAGGGTGTTTGTCACGATCACGCTGCCGCTGGCGGCTCGCGGCCTGGTGGCAGGTGCGCTGCTGGCGTTTGCCCGGGCGCTGGGGGAATTTGGCGCCACGATCATGGTCGCCGGTTACATTCCGGGAAAAACGGCGACGTTGTCGCTTTCGATTTATCATCTGGTTCAACTGGGGCATGACAGCGAGGCGCTGGGCCTGCTGTTGGTGTCGGTGTTCATCGCGTTTGCCGCGGTGTGGGCCAGCGAATGGTTTTTACGGAGGCGGGTTTCATGAGCGTGGAACTGAGCAACGTGCGACTTCAGCTGGCGCGATTCGTTCTCGAGGTGAACGCGACCCTCGGTGGACGCGTGACCGGAATTTTCGGCGCGTCGGGATCAGGCAAAACATCCCTGCTTGAGATCATTGCCGGTCTTCGCCGGCCGGTAGCGGGTCGCGTGAGGGTCGATGACAAAACACTCACCGACGCACCGGCGCGTTTTTTTTTGCCACCCGAACACCGGGGGATCGGTTATGTTCCCCAGGATGGCGCTCTTTTCCCGCATCTGTCAGTGCGAAAGAACCTGCTTTACGGATATGTCGATACCCCGGCTCGCCCGGTCGGTTTAAGTTTCGTCCATGTGACCGAAGTGCTCGAAGTCACGGCACTGGTTGACCGCCGCATCGAAACGCTGTCGGGCGGCGAAAAGCAGCGGGTTGCCCTCGGTCGAGCGTTGCTGGCGGCACCCCGCTTGTTGCTGCTCGATGAACCACTGGCGGGATTGGACGTGCCGCTGCGCGAGCGCCTGATGCCTTATCTGATCAGGGTTCGTGACGAGTTTTCGATTCCGATGATTTATGTGACGCATTCACCCGATGAGGTGATGGCATTGTGCGATGAGCTGCTGCTGATCGATCAGGGCCGGATTGAATATCAGGGAATGCCGTCGAAGGTCTTTGTGCCCGCGACGGGCGAGCGTTATGTTCGGAAAAATCTCATGTCATGATGAGGGTAGGGCCGGACCGCTGGGCCGGCCGCAAACACCTTTGATCGCCCGGAAATCGCGCGCCACCTAGACCAGTTTGGGACGAAACCCGGCGATATGATCCAGTGCCTCTGCGATCGCGGGCACGAGCAGGGGCAGGCACTCTTCGATGGAGCGCGGGCGGCCGGGTAAATTGACGATGAGCGACTGTCCGCGCACACCGGCCGTCGCGCGGGAGAGGATGGCGGTTTTTACCTTGGCGTAGCTTTGCATGCGCATCACCTCGCCGAATCCCGGCAACTCCTTCACGATGACCGCGCGCGTGGCCTCTGGCGTGACGTCGCGAGGTGACGGCCCGGTGCCTCCGGTGGTCAGGATCAATGGACACTTCTCCTCGTCGGCGAGCCGGCGCAGGGTGGCTTCCAGCGCGCCGCGATCATCGGGCATCAGCACGCGGATCCATTCGATCGGTTCGGCAAAAAATTGCGCCGCGATGCGTTCGATTTCGGGACCGCTGATATCTTCATACACGCCGGCCGTGGCGCGATCGCTGAGCGTGACGCGGGCGATTTTCATCGAGACGTTTCCGCGGTAGGGCGGATTATCCTTAATCCGCCGTTCGTGATCGAAGATGGCATCCCAATCGGGAAAAACGGCGGATTAGGGATAATCCGTCCTACCTCAAGGCCGGGAGATGCAACGCTCGAAATGTTCATTCCTTCCGCTTTTCCACGACGTGAATACCGCCGATGCTCATCTGTTTGTCGACCGCCTTGCACATGTCGTAGATCGTCAGGGCGGCGACGGAAACCGCGGTGAGCGCTTCCATTTCGACTCCGGTCTTGCCCGCAGTTTTTACGGTGGCGCGAATCACCACGCCGTTGTCCTCGACGACAAAATCGAGTTTCACGCCGGTGAGCGCCAGTTGATGGCAGAGCGGAATCAGCGTGCTCGTGGCCTTGGCGGCTTGAATGCCTGCGATCTGGGCGACGGTCAGGACATCGCCTTTGGGCAACGCTTGAGCGCGGAGTTTTTCAACTGTGGCGGTCGCGCAGGTCAGTTTGCCTTCGGCCACGGCCTCGCGCTGCGAATCGGGCTTGGCCCCCACGTCGACCATGCGCGCATGGCCCGCGGCATCGAGATGGGAAAATTCCTTGGGCGTGGATTCTGGCTTCATGAACAGAGAATGAATTCGACCGGATCGTTGGCATTCACGGTGCGTGAAGCGGGCGGCAGGGACAACAGCGCATTTGCCGTGGCCAGTCCGCTGCTGTCGCCGGAACTGGCGAGGGGGAGCGGATTCAATTCGTAGCCTCCCTGCACAACCGTGGCCTGAGACGGCCAGAGTGTATGCCGGTTGTCGGAAGGCGGAAGCACTGCCCCAGCGGCGATACGGCCGGTGAGCCGCGGAGCTTCGACACCAGCGCCGTTTTGCAAGTGGCGGATGAGGGGAGCGATAAACAAATGAAAAACCACCCAATGGGAGACCGGGTTGCCCGGCAGGGCAAAGGCGAGCTGGGCTCCGCGGGTGGCGAAAACCAGGGGCTTGCCCGGCCGCAGATTGATCGCTTGGAAGTGCAGCGTGTAGCCAAGCGACTCCAGCAGCGGTCGCGCAAAATCGTGGTCACCTACGCTCGCTCCACCGGAAATGAGCAGGACATCATGAGGAGCCAGATTGCCGACAATGGACTGTGCTGCCGCAAGATCATCGTGCGCGTGGGCGTGGGCGACCAATTCCGCGCCATGCTTGGCGAGCAGCGCGGCGATGAGCGTGGAATTGCTGTCACGGATCTGCGCGCCCGTGGGTTTCTGGTCCGGTGAGACAATCTCGTTGCCGGTCACCAGGTGGACGCAGCGCGGAGTTCGTGTGACCAGGGGCTTGGTGACACCGGCGGACGCAAGCGCGGCCAGGCCGGCGGGAGTAAGGGTGGTGCCCGCGGCGATCACCACATCTCCGGCGTGGCGATTTTCGCCGCGACGACGGATGAAGTCCGGACCTTCAACGCGGGCCACCTGGATGAGATCATCGGTGCGAGCGACATCCTCCTGCTTGATCACACGCGTGGCATTGGGAGGAACGGGAGCGCCGGTAAAGATGCGGATGCATTCCCCTCGACCGATTGTTCCCGCGAAACCTTTCCCTGCCGCCGATTCACCCACCACGCGCAAGGGTTGATTGGGTGAAATGTCGCTCACGGCATAACCATCCATGGCCGATGAATCGAAGGGAGGGGAATCGAGATCGGCCCGGGCGTCGGTGCGCAGGGTTCGTCCGAGGGCCAGCGCGAGCGGGGTGGGGATGGCCTCGAGTTGCGGAGCACGGGCACGGATGGTCTGCCAGGCTTGCGAGGTCGAAAACATGGGTGATTACGCTCCGGCGCGGGTCCGTTTGGCCGGTTTCTTTTTCGCCGGAAGAACGAATGGCGTGTAGATCGCGGAAAATTTTCGCGGAAACCGTCCTTCGATCTTTACGCCATCATCGAGCGATTCCTGGGCTTTGACCTTACCGATGGCGTGCAACTTCGCCACGACGTCATAGCGGCTGTGGGGAATCATCAGCTCCACTGATTCCTGATCATCGATGGCCAGCTCTTCACAGCGTTTAAGCAACGGATCCAGGCCCGCACCACTGTGGACGCTGATAAAAAGCGCTTCCGGATGCTCCGTCCGCAATCGTACCAGAGTATGTTCGTCGAGCAGGTCGATTTTATTGAACACGGTGATCATCGGCTGGCCGGTGGCGCCGAGTTCCTCGAGCACCGCGAGCGTGGTGGCGTGGTGTTCATCGACATTGGGATTCGACGCATCGAGCAGATGAATCAGGAAATCGGCGACCACGACTTCCTCCAGAGTGGCCTTGAAGGCCTCGACGAGGCGGTGGGGCAGGCGGCGGATGAAACCCACGGTGTCGGTCAACAACAGCGTGCGGCCATCGGGCAGCGTGAGCTGCCGGGTGGTCGGGTCGAGGGTGGCGAAGAGTTTGTCGGCAGCCAGCACCTGCGCACCGGTGAGTTTGTTGAGTAGCGTGGATTTGCCCGCATTCGTGTAGCCGACGATCGCCGCGCCGGGAACGGGAGTGCGCTGGCGCTTGCGGCGTTGCGTGGCGCGCTGTGAGATCACCTGAACCAACTCCGCTTTCAGACGCGTGATGCGGTCGCGCACGATCCGGCGATCCTGTTCAAGCTGGGTTTCGCCTTCGCCACCCATTTTGCCTTTGCCGCGTTGCCGCGACAAGTGGGACCACGCGCGGGTCAGCCGGGGCAACGAGTATTCCATGCGGGCGAGGGCAACCTGCAGCACCGCCTCGCGCGTCTGGGCGCGATCGGCGAAAATTTCCAGGATGACCTCTTGCCGGTCAATCACCGCGAGACCGGACTCCTCTTCCCAGTTGCGTTGTTGCGCGGGGGAAAGTTCCTCGTCGATCACGATGACGTCGGAGCCATCTTCCTTGGCCGTGGCGATGAGTTCCGCAGCCTTGCCGGTGCCGATGAGAAATTTGGGCTGCTGGCGGTCGCGCAGGTTGATCAACGTGGAGTGGGGCGAAATCTCCAGTCCGAGATTCTCGACCAGTTCCTGTAATTCGGCGAGAAGCTCCGCGCCTTCCCCGGGCTTCATATCCGGGGTTTGGACACCCACCAGGAGTGCGCGCGTAGTGGGCTTTTTCGGATCGAGGAAATTCGACATGGGTCTGTCCTGATTATCCTTATGTCAGAGGGAGTCAACCGAAGGCGTGCGGCGACTGACGGGCTGAGATGATTTGGCCCAAAATTCCCGTTCAAGGACACACGACCGATACAGTCATTCTGAGCGCAGTGAAGAATCCCTGTGCGCGCACCCAATATCACGGTCGAGACCATGGATCCTTCGTTACACTCAGGATGACCGTTGCGGGTGTGTTTATTTGGTTCCTGTAGGTGATGGGTGGCGATTGCCGGCAGCCGGAGAAAAGGAACCGTAAGCGATCATCAAAATGTGCGTTCTGTGACAGTCCCGACACAGTGTCGCGCCCACTGAGACAAGCCGTCATCCATTTGATCCTCCGTTCGATCGTTTCAGAGGGAAACCTGGCCATTGAGTTTGGAACGACGCCTGCAAAGGCTCTGTCACTACTTTTATGGATGTACAAAAAATGACCGTGATGTCCCGCAATGCCCTGCAGGAGGCGCAGAATGAGGCGCGCCGCCGCTCGCACAGCGAAGTGGAGACGTGGCATTTGCTCATCGCGCTCCTCGCTCAGGAAGGCGGCATCGTTCCGGCGCTTGCGGAGAAGCTCGGACTCACCACCAGTGCCCTGCAACTCGCGGCCGAGCGCGAACTCGACCGCCTGCCGAAGGTTTCCGGCTCCGTCGACGTCTCTAAAATCTACGTCACCCAGTCGCTCAACGAAGTGCTGACGCAGGCCGAGGAGGAAGCGGACAAACTGAAGGATGAGTATGTCAGCGTGGAGCATTTGCTGCTGGGTCTCATCAAGGTCGGCAAGCCGCCGGCGATGAAAAAGTATTTCGAGAGTTTTGGCCTGGATCGAAACAAGGTCCTGAACGAACTGAAACAGATGCGCGGTGGACAGCGTGTGACCTCCGACAATCCTGAGACGACTTACGATGCGCTCGCGAAGTACGGTGTCGATCTCGTGGCGCAGGCGCGAAAGGGCAAACTCGATCCGGTGATCGGTCGCGATGCGGAGATTCGCCGAACGATTCGCATTCTTTCGCGCAAAACGAAAAATAATCCGGTGCTCATCGGCGAGCCGGGTGTGGGCAAAACTGCGATCGTGGAGGGCTTGGCCCAGCGCATCGTGCGCGGCGACGTGCCCGAAGGTCTGAAAGACCGCACGGTATTTGCCCTCGATATGGGCGCATTGATCGCGGGTGCGAAATACCGCGGTGAATTTGAAGAACGTCTTAAGGCCGTCTTGAACGAGGTGAAACAGGCCGAGGGGCGGATCATTTTGTTCATCGATGAGCTGCACAACATCGTGGGCGCCGGTAAAACCGATGGCGCCATGGACGCGGGTAATCTGCTTAAGCCGATGCTCGCACGCGGCGAGTTGCACTGTATCGGGGCGACGACACTCGACGAGTATCGCAAGTACATCGAAAAAGATCCGGCGCTCGAGCGGCGTTTCCAGCCCGTTGTGGTGGAAGAGCCCACGGTCGAGGACGCGATTTCCATTCTGCGCGGTTTGCGCGAACGGTATGAGCTGCACCACGGGGTGCGGATTCAGGACAACGCGCTCGTGTC
Source organism: Verrucomicrobiota bacterium (assembly GCA_048498875.1). Lineage (GTDB taxonomy): Bacteria > Verrucomicrobiota > Verrucomicrobiia > Opitutales > Opitutaceae > Lacunisphaera. The sequence goes on along the minus strand of JBEHXD010000277.1, from coordinate 1,036 downwards.
GGCGGCAGTGCTTTCTCACCGCTACATTTCCGACCGTTTCCTGCCCGACAAGGCAATCGATCTGGTCGACGAAGCCTGCGCGATGATCCGCACCGAAATCGACAGCCTGCCCACGGAATTGGATGAGCTCCAACGCCGTGTGATGCAGCTGGAGATCGAGGAAACCGCGCTGCAGAAGGAAAAGGACGACGCCTCGAAGCATCGTCTCGCTGAGTTGCGCAAGGAACTCGCCGACGCAAAGGAAAAAGCCACCGCGCTGCGCACCGTCTGGTCGAAGGAAAAGGAATCACTCGGCCGTGTGCAGAAGTTGCGCGAGGAGCTGGAAGCCGCGCGTATTGAAATGGCGAAGGCGGAACGCAGCTACGATTTGAACAAGAGCGCCGAGCTGAAGCACGGTCGCATTCCCCAACTCGAGCGCGAACTCGCGAAGGCGGAGAAAACCGGCGTGGAAAAAACCACGCTCGTGAAGGAGGAGGTTTCCTCGGAGGAAATCGCCGAGATCATTTCCAAGTGGACACATATTCCCGTCACGAAACTAATGGAAGGCGACAAGGAGAAGTTGCTCAAGCTCGAGGACGAACTGCACAAGCGCGTCATCGGCCAGGACGAAGGCGTGCGCCTCGTAAGCGAGGCGATTCTGCGCGCGCGAGCCGGCATCAAGGATCCACGGCGTCCGATTGGCAGTTTCCTGTTCCTGGGGCCGACTGGCGTGGGCAAAACCGAGCTGGCGAAAACGCTCGCCGAACAGCTTTTCGATTCGGAGACGAATCTCATCCGGCTCGATATGTCGGAGTACATGGAAAAACATTCCGTGGCTCGCATGATCGGCGCGCCTCCCGGTTACGTTGGATACGACGAGGGCGGGCAACTTTCCGAAGCCGTGCGACGTAAACCGTACTCAGTGGTGCTATTCGATGAGATCGAAAAGGCGCATCCGGACGTGTTCAATGTCCTGCTCCAAGTGCTCGATGATGGCCACATCACCGACAGCCAGGGCCGCACGATCGATTTTAAGAACACGGTCATTATCATGACC
>JBEHXD010000276.1:0-7258 GCA_048498875.1 Verrucomicrobiota bacterium | reverse complement strand
CTCCGCCCCGAGGACATCAAGAGCACGGGGGAGCCTTTTTATGAAGTCGCGAAAAAAGTGCCTGGCATCAAGACACCGGCAGTGTGGTTTCCGCACACGATCCTCGGCATTTCCAATTCCGGGATCATCGAAGATCTGACGAAGGGGCAATTTGGTCCCTTCGCCGGGCAGTTCTACGTCGGCGACCAGGGCCAGAGCAAAGTCATGCGCATGTCGCTCGAAAAGGTGAAAGGCGTGTGGCAGGGCGCAGCATACGCCTTTCGCGAAGGTTTTGAGTGCGGCATCATCCGCCTGACGATGGGCGAAGACGCCACGCTGTTCACCGGCGAAACCGCGCGCGGCTGGGGCTCGGTTGGCCCGAAACAACAGGGCCTCGAACGGCTCGTGTGGACGGGCAAAATGCCTTTCGAATTGAAGGAAGTAAAAGCCCAGCCGGATGGTTTCCTGCTCACGTTCACCCAACCCGTCGATCTCAAGACCGCCGCGGATCCCGCGAGCTATTCCGTCGGCGGTTTCACGTATCGTTATCACAGCACCTACGGCAGTGCACCGATCAACCGCATCGGTTGTCCGGTTCGAAAGGTGGAAGTCGCGCCCGACGGCCTGAGCGTCCGCATCGCCACGCTGTGCTTGCGCGAGGGTTATATTCACGAGGTGAAAGCGGCGGGCGTTCGCACCGCCGACGGCGTCACGCCATTGCTACACAACACGGCATACTACACCTTGAACAAAATCCCGGACGGCAACCGCATCATCCCGCTCGATCCAAAGGAAGCCGAACTCTGCGTCGTGCCGGTGCCGCCGGCGGCGAATGCCGTGACGCCAAAGCATCCCGCCAAGGTTCCGGACACCTGGCTCGACAAGGACGGCGACCAGACGATTCTCGTCGGCACGCAACCCGGCCTGAAGTTTGACCAGACCGTGCTGACCGCCAAAGCAGGTTCAAAGATCCGGCTCGTTTTCCGCAACTCGGACGACATGTTGCACAACTTTGTGCTCTGCGCGCCCGGCAAGGGTCAGACGGTTGGCGCCGCCGCGCTCGCCTTGGGAGTCGATGGCGCCGCGAAGAATTACGTACCTGACACCGCGGACGTGCTCTACCACACCGCCCTCACCCAGCCCGAGACCAGCGATACGATTTACTTCGTCGCGCCGGCCGTTCCCGGCGACTACGATTACATCTGCAGCTTCCCCGGCCACTCCGTGATGATGAAAGGCACCTTCCGCGTGGAAAAGCCATAGGAATCGGAACTCAGATTGTTGCCCACTTGCCTCGCACGCAGGTGCGCGGACAAGTACCGGGCTGCGAGCACGCAGCAACGGCACGAAAAAGTTTCGCCAAAAACCAACAGGCGAAACTTACGAAGTCCCCTCCGACTGAACGTCTCCGGTATTGGGTTTGGGAAGGGCCCACGAATCGTGGGCTCGGTATTCCCATGCCGCCGGTTGAGGTAGGGCGTGACCGCTGGGCGCGCTCTCAGGACTGCTGGTGGAGCGGCTTGACCCCAAGACGCTTTCCAGCGTTCGCCCACGAAACACACGAATAGACACGAAAAATTATCGCAACCTGTCATCCTGAGCAAAGCGAAGGATCCATGGCTTTCAATGTTCAGCTTCAGGTTCCAAGCACAGTGACGAGCCGGCGCACACGCATAGGCACCGCGTAAACTCCTGCGTGGAACTCCGTGCTCCCTCTGTGACCTCTGTGTCGAAATTCCGAACTCACCCTGCCTGCGACCAGCCAACCTCTGATCCCGGAAATAGTGTCTCGCGAAGGATTCGAAGCAGGAAAAAGGAAAAATCTGAATCGGCCTTCCCTTCATTTCCTTCAAATCCTTCGTGAGACAATTTCCGAAAAAGATTTCTCCTGATCAGTGCTCGTCAGCGGCCATCAGTGGTTAAAAATTCCGGTCATTCCGCGCCTCGCGAAAAAAAACGGATTCACTTTCTGTTCACTTGTTCTCCGCGAGATTGTCACTCCGGGCTGTTTTAATGGGGACCCACTGATGCGCTTACTCCCGCATCGGTTCAGCAACCCACCACAATCATCAGCAATCGCAAATTCGTTAACCTATTAACGACCATGAAATCCTCGCTTCAACTGAAAGTACTCGCCGGCCTTTTGCTGGCTTTCGCCAGTCACGCCTCTGCAGCCGTCTACTCCAATGTCGCCGGCGGCGCCAACACCGGCCTGCCGTTTATTTCCTTCGGCAACGCAGCCAATCCCAGCAGTGATTCGCCCAAGGTCGGCGAAGTTTTCTCGCTCAACTCGGCCGAGACCTTGTCGTCCTTCAGCTTCTATGCGATCGGCAACACAACGAATACCTCGCTGCAGCTGAACGTGGCCCAGTGGAACCCTGGCACGAACGCCCAGAATCAAGCCACCAATCTGGTCGGATCGTCGTTGCTGACCACGACCGGCTCGGCGACCCAGACCTTCAACTCGACGGGAAATTTCACCACGATCCTGTTCGACAACCTCGGACTGAACCTGAATTCCAACATCAAGTACATTGCCTACCTGACCAGCAACGACCCGTCCGTCACCGGTCTGCAATTTTCGCGCACCCAGACGACGCAGGATCCGTCCGGCTTCGGCATCGGCAACGGCTACTTCAGCACCATCCCCGACCAGGGCTGGCTGCTCCCCTTTAATGGGAACGGTTTCCTGAGCCTGCAATACACCGCGGTCACCGCCATCCCCGAGCCCTCGACCTACGCCGCGGCCATGGGTCTGTTCTCGCTCGGACTTCTCGCAATCCGCCGGCGCAAACTGGCAGCCGCCTGAAATCGGCCGCTTCGTATGTTAAGTACAAGCCCGCCCGCAACGGCGGGCTTTTTTGTGCCCACCAGAATTTTGGCCCGCGAAACACACGAATAGACACGAAAAACAATCGCGATCCGTCATCCTGAGCAACGCGAAGGTCCATGGTTTTCGATTTTCACCGTGCCTGCAGGCCCTAGACAGACGTGGCGCAAATCAGAAGGTAGGGGCCGATGCCCTCATCGGCCTTGGATTATCACGTCCACAAATTCAGAAACGGTTTTCCTGCCTTCGGTCAGCAAAAACCCAAAGAGAGAAGTAGTCTCGCAAAGGATTTGAAGGAGGAGAAAGGAAAACTTGAATCGGTTTCCCTTCATTTCCTTTGAATCCTTCGCGAGACAATTTCCGGGAATTGCAGTGAACGCCGCCGCCCTTACTGGGTGATGCGAAAGCTCTTCACCATGCTGTCATACATGGCGCTCTGCTCGGAGCGGTTTCCGTCAGAGCCAAAACCAAGGACGTAGCCGAGCGATCCGTCAGCGATAAAATAATGGCGGCAGGACCAGACTTTGCCCTCGGCGACAACTTTGTCGAAATCGAGCGTGGCGGTGGCGTTGGTCCCGAGGGTTTTCTTTTCAGTGGTGAAATTGCCAAAACCGCCTTGCGCCAGAGTTTCCTGCACGTTTGCCGACCAGGCTTCCAGCGACTGGCTGACGTCGTGTGGATTCCGAAAAACAATCAACAGGTTGTACTTGCCTCCTTCATTGGACGCGAAGCGCATCACTTCGTAGGGACTGTTCGATGGGACCGGAGGGAAGGCGTTCCATGACTTCGGAATGTCCAGGGAGAATTTCCATTCGGCGCTTTCGTAGTGTTTCATCCCGGTAGGAGCGGTCTGGTTATGCGCAGCGGACGCGTCGGGCTGCGCCGTACCGGTGGCCGAGGCATTCAATTTTCCCGTGGCCGCAATCACCGCAACCACTCCGATAAGAGCCCATCCCGCGAGCAGGCGGGTGGCGCTGACAGTTTTAAATCGAGCGATCATTTCAAATCTCCGTGTTAATTGTTGTTTCGTACCAAGAATTCCAAGCAGTACCGGGGAGGTGGTGCGCGGTTGGGCCGCGGCGAGCACCTTGAGCAGCGTGGCACCGTAAGCGAGCGGGTCGGCCGCCGTCGTGCGCCCCAGCACAAATTCATCGCACGCCAACTCGCAATCGGAACGGGCCATCTTCGCAAACAGCCAGGCTGCGGGATTGAACCAATGCACGATCAGGGCGCACTGGATGAGGAGGTTTACCGCATTGTCGCGCCGGCGCCAGTGCCCCAGTTCATGGAGGATCACCAGCCGGAGCTCATCGTCCGAAAGGCGTTCGCCCAGGGATTGGGGTATCAGAAGATACGGTCGCCACACGCCCCCGATCGCCGGTCCGGTCGCCGCGTCACTGACGAAAATCGTGATGCGGGCTTTGATGCGCAGCTGTTCGGCACATTCCAGCACCATCGATTCGTATCGGGGATTGGCCCGTGCGGCAGAGTGACGGAGTTCGCGATGGAACTGATACGACAGGGTCAGCCGAATCGTGGTCAGGATGACCACTCCCACCAGCCAGACGACGGCAAAGCCCAAAAGCACGTTCCAGGAATGGGAATCACTTTGCGCCGGACCCGGAAGAGTGCCGACCGAATTCACCAAATACCACAGCCCGGAAATACCCGACGAAGCGGCTGGCGCCAAGCCACCGGTGGTTTCATGCAATGAAAAGGCGGGAAGCCTTGGGATGACCTGGGACATCCAGCCGGCCGGGATCGGGACCGGAAACAAAAGCGCGAGCGCCACGACGATCCAACCGACAAAGAAAATCTGTTGCGGAATCCTGCCTCTGGCGCCCCACCGCAGAATTCCCAGCAGGCAGATGAGGCCGCCGATCCACCAGGATTGGGCGGCGACGAGTGAGAACGGCGTGATGACCAGATTCATTTTGCCCCCTTCTTGGATTTGAGGATTTGTTCGAGATGCTTGATTTCACTGTCGGACAGATCGGCCTTTTCGCAGAAATGAAGCATCAGCGAACCGGCTGCGCCTTGAAAAACCTTGTTGAGAAAGGAGTCGCCCTCCGCGGCCACGCACTGCTCGCGGCGCAACCGTGGCGTGTAGAGGTTGGTGTTTCCCAGTTTCGTCACCGTCAGCACTTTTTTCCCCACCAGACGGGTGAGGAAGGTGTTGACCGTTTTTTGCTTCCATCCCTGTTCCCCGGACAACGCCTCGTAAACCGTGGCCGCGGTAACCGGAGGCTGACCGGCCCACACCACATTCATCACTTCCCATTCAGCAGCGGAAATTTTTGGAATCATAATTTCTCCTACAGTTGAAGGACTAGTCCTACATTTGTAGGAATAGTCAAGAGCGAATTGTTTTTCCTGATTTCAAGTCGCGGAAATTCCCCACGAAACACACGAATCGACACGAAATAAACCCCTCCATCGCCTCCGTGCTCCCTCAGTGAGCTCTGCTTCGAAATCCCGAACTCATTCCGTCTGCAAATCAGCAAACTCCAAGCCACAGAAATGGTCTCGCGAAGGATTCGAAGCAGGCAAAAGGACGAACTTCAAACCGGGTAACCTTCGTTTCCTTCGAACCCTTCGCGAGACACTCTCTGGATATTCCAGGCAGGTTAAACCGATCTTCCATCCGTGCCCATCCGTGAAATCCGTGGTTTAATCTCCCCAAAAACCCCCGAAAATCGGAGTTTACTTTCCCAGCCGGGTGCCTTTCTTTCGCTGGCTCAGTCGCCCGCCCGGGTGGCGGAATTGGCAGACGCAGTAGACTCAAAATCTACCGATAGCGATATCTTGTGGGTTCGACCCCCACCCCGGGCACCACTTAAGTCGTTAGATATAACGTTCTTAATTTTGGTGGAAGCAAAGTTGCCAGTTGACGTGGCAACTTCTGCATGTCCTCCACTACAAAATTCGAAATCATCCGATTCGTGAATCATTCAGGTGCCCTGTCGTGGCGCCTTTCCGGCTGGTTAGCCGGCGTCCGAGTTCGTCGAAATTTCAAAACGCGGGAAGAAGCCGCCACGGAAAAACAATCGCTGGAAATCAGAGCGATCCAGATCGCCGCCGGTTTTCGCGTTGCGACTACCAGCCTGACCGATGCCCAGCTTCGGAATGCAGAGGATGCATTCCGACGTTTGGACGGCAGACCGCATTCAATCCTTTTCTACCTGGATTATGCGCTCACGAATTATCGCGAGCCAAGTCAGGAAAAGGTCCTCGCCGAAGCCATATCAGAGTACGTGGCTTTCAAGATGAAAGAGCTGGAGCGGAATTTGATTTCCGGGGTTCAAATGCGCTCTATCAGGAACGAGCTGAAGTACCTTCAACAGCACTTTCCGACTGGATCGGTTACTCAACTCACAACTTCGAATCTGACTACTTACCTTGAGCGCGGGAATCCAGGATTGAAAACCTACAACAATCGCCGGGCCTTGGTCAGCACGTTCGTGAAATACGCCTATCAACAAGACTGGCTCGTCACAAATCCGATAGAAAAAACTCCGCATCACCGAATCAAACACCGCCGCGGATCGGCGGTAACACTCAGTGCTGACCAAGCGAAAGAGTTCATGGCCCTCGTGGAAAGTTACGAGAACGGAGCCCTCGTTCCCTATATGTCGCTTTGCCTGTTCGCGGGCGTTCGTCCCAGTCTGCGAGACGGTGAAATCGCGAAGTTACTGCCGGAACATATTCGCCTGGATACCGGGGTGATACTGATCGAGCCAGAAGTATCGAAGGTGCGCATGAAGCGACAGATTACGATTCAACCCAACTTGGCTGCTTGGCTACAAGCGTATCCTTTTTCAACGATCGATCCCAACTACATCGAATATCACCGCTCAAAGATCGTTAAAAACTTCCCCTTAAGCCATGATGTGATGCGCCATACTTTCATTTCCATGTTCGTGGCAAAATACCGGTCTATCGGAGAAGCGGCTTTGCAAGCAGGCAACTCCGAGAGCATCATTCGAAGGCACTATCTGGATTTGAAGAGTCCGGCTGAAGCCGAAGAATTTTTTGGTATCCTGCCTAATTGCAAAGCCACCGTGCCGACCAGAATTGACTGCAAAAAATCGCAGGTCTCATTTGCGGCCTAAATGCAGCCAATCTCAGCCCACATCGGTTGACGGGCAACCAGGGGTATGGAAATACCAACGCTCATTGCTCCCGCTCAGAGCCAACTCACGGATATTACCGGCCTGCGTCTCAGCGGTATTTTCCCCATGGGAAAAGAACCGTCGATCCGTACCCTGCGCGATTGGACGAAGCTCCGTCGCATCCCTCATCACCGCCTTGGGCACTTCGTCTATTACGATCCAGTCGAAGTTTCGATGTATATCCGCACCAAGCTAAAGGTGCCGGCCCGAGGGTGACCCACAGCACAACGCAAACACGCCGCTCCGGTGTCAAGAACCGGCGCGGCGTGTTTGCGTT
>JBEHXD010000275.1:0-7269 GCA_048498875.1 Verrucomicrobiota bacterium | reverse complement strand
AGATCATTCCCAGCCGGGCGATCGGGAGGGAATTTTTTGGGTCGAGTTTGAGGGCGTTCTGATATTCCACCTCGGCTTTGCTGAAGTCGCCGGCGTTGTAGTAACCCTCGGCGGCCTCGATGTGGCGCGCCGCCTTGGACTGGCGGGAGCAACCGGGGGGTAGCAACGCCAGCAAAGCCAGGGAGAAAATGGCGAAAAGATAGCGAGAGGCGGTGTGCATGTCAGTTCTGGGGAGGAAGGGCTGCGGGGGCGGGGTGGGGATCGGACCTGTACAGGAAGTAGAGAATGACGGAAAAAGGGATGAGTGACAGGGCAAAAAACACCGGTCCGCCATGATGGTGGATCCAGGAATCGATCATCTTGGGATCAACCTGGACGCAGAGCTCGCCGATGACAAAAACGCGGAAGCCATTGCGCACAATGGCGAGGGGAATCACGACCACGGCCAGGACGGAGCGCCGCCAGGGCGAACGCAGGAACAGTTTGCCCGCGACCAAGCTGGTAAGGAACAGCGCCATGGTGGAGCGGATGCCGCTGCATTCCGGGGCGACCTGCATGGGGAAACCGGGCAGCTGGAGAAAGGTGCCGTCGCGCAGAACCGGCATGCGCGCGAGGTCGAAAAAGGCCTCGGCCATCGCCGCCGACCCGTGTTGGAGAACCGTTTCGAGGGTGGTTTCCACGCCGGAGGGAAACGGAGCCATGAAAATCAGAAACCCCAGGGGAAAAACAAAATGCTTCAAGGTTTGTCGTCCCAGGAAATGACACGCGAGACCGGCCTCGATCAGCACGAGCGAAGCCATGGAAAGGGCGAGAAAATCGGCCGGTTCCGGTTTACCCTCGTCGAGGAAAAGCAACCCGGCCCAGATAAGGAGTCCGGCCCCGCCGCTCCACAGGGTGACGGCCCAACCTGGGGAAAGTCTTTTTCCGGCGGGGAAAAAAGCCGGCTTTTCGATCCACGCCAGATATCCGCTGATGACCGGAATCAGGAGTATGTAGGAGAAGAAAGTGCTGCCCAGCGCGAAGACGGCGAGCTTGTAGAGGGGGAAACTGAAACAAAGCAGCAGGACCGCGGTTGCCGTGAGGAATTTTCGCAGGCTGGCTTGTTCCTCCGAAGTTCCGGCGCGGGCATTCTCAGCGAGGGCGGACGGGTTGGAACGGGCGGAGTCCATGGGGATACGAACGAGGGATGGGAGCGAGAAGGTGAAGATTGCGGTCGGGATCGCCAGAGTGAATTGCGACCTTGGGGGGCTTGGCCCAAGGGCTAGGAATTCGGCCGGCTCCCCAGGGTGGACGAAGGAGACTTGCCCGTTTCCGGGCGGGCCGGGCTGGCGAGCGCAACCTCGGACGTTTCCTTGGTTTGATCCGGCAGATGTCCGAGCAACTGGGCGTATTGTTTGGCCATGAATTTTTGCAGGAAAAACCGGGCGAGTGGGTTTATCTCCAGTCGCGCCGGCTGGCTCACGAGCTTGGCGCCGCGTTGGAGATAAAAATCGTCGAGGCCGGTGTGGCCTTTGAACATCCCGACAAACACCTGGGCCACATCGGGCGAAGCGGCGGCTGACTCGAGCACGGTATGCAACATCAGGCCAGGCAGATGTCGTTTTACCGACTCATCATCGCAGAAAAAGGTCGCGTAGAAAAGGGTGGTTCCCGTCAGGTAGGAAGTGCTCACCCCGACCAATGCGCCCTGCCGGTAGGCACCCAGTATGAGCACGCGGGGGATCTTGAACAAGGCCTCGGCCCATTCCGCAAAAAAGGCGGGATCCTGACGTCGCGCCCCAACCTGATAGCGGGTCCGCTCGTAGAACGAGAGATAAACCGGGTGGGCCTGTCGCTTGAATTCCTCGACATTGAGGAGTGGGGAGATCGTGAACTCGCGGGTGGCCAGCCTGACTTGGCGCCGGCGGTCACGATCCAGGTTGGCCAGCGAATACGTGCTGATCTGGTCAAAAACCAGCGAGTTCAGGAAGGAGTTGCCCTCGGTGCCTGGCTTTACCGCATATTGGAGTCCTCCCAGCCGGGCGAGCCAGGGCGTGCTGATGGATCCCGGTTGGTACTCCTGCAGGGGCAGCAGGGGGCGGTAAAAGTAGGGGCGGACCTCCACCCAATGCATATCCCCCGACTGGACGATCTTTGGCCCCAGCAAGCTGACGCACGCGGCGAAAGTCGGCGGATCCATGCGCTGCCAGGCAAAGCTCATGGCCGCTTGGACCGGTGGCCGGTTTCATGATCGCTTTTGGGCGACGGTTTTTGGGTTTGGTTCATCTGGTCGGAATGGCAGGGCGGAAAATCGAGTGTAGGTTGAAGCAGCGGGCAGGCAACGGGCCAATCCCGTCATGCCGTGCGCCGGAGCTCCTGAATACGCTCAAAACGAGCATAGCTGTTGCGAAATCCCCAGCGCAAGATCGGGTTGGGCACCAAGATCCGGGCCCGCGGGAGCAGTTGGGGGTAGCCACCGAGCCGCAGTTTGAACATGTCACGGGAGCGCGTCATGGCGGTGTCGATGGGTGCGCCCGAGAGGATATGCTCGGCCGTGGGCCGGCTCATGGCGGCAAAATCACAGATGCGGCAACCGCGGGTTTGAGCCAGTTCGAGTCCATGATCAACCAGCAGCTCATTGGGATGGGAGTGGGGATGCGAGCCATCCCAGCCTATTTTCCATTGGGTAGCCCGTTCCCCAAAAATCAAGTTCATGAGGCCGGCGATATCCGCGCCTTGGCGGCTGGCGAAGGACATTTCCACGGAGTCGTGGGGTGCGAACAATCGCCAAAGCCGCTGGAGAGACTCGAGGCTGGCCGGATTGGGCTTGGTCTCCTGGCGGCGGCACGTTGCGGACATCAGGCTGAAAAACAACGGCAGGTCAGCTTCCGTGCCGCGGCGCACGACCAGGCCTTGTTCCTGGGATTTCCGAAGGCACTTGCGCATGGTGCGGTTCATCCGCTGGCGCACGGTTTTCATGTCCTCCCCGACATTCACCAGGTAGGTTGCCTCCACGGTCTTCATCGGATTGCTCCGGATGAAACCGAGCTGCTCATCGGCGGATTCCTCCTCGGCCGGCGCGTCATCGGGAGACTGGGTGATGAGCGCATTCAGGCTCAGTTTCCGCGCGGAATGCAGGAGCAGCCTGGCAAGGGCGGGACGCAGCGCCGGCATTTCGGGATGGGCGACCGGTCCCTTGCTGACGTAGCCGATGCGAAGCGGCCCCCGCTTTTTCCAAAGGAGCTGAAAGCCACCGGCGATGCCATTTGCCCCCGTAATCACCACCCGGTGTTGGTCCCAACCTTCGCCCGCCTTGAATTCAGCCCAGAGGCTGGATTGTTGAAACTGGCCATGCGAGGTGCTGCGTAGAAAGTCATCCCACCACGGGTCGCTGGTTGCGGGAGACAGCCATACCGCGGCGTCGTCGGGCACCGCCGGAAAGGGGTCAATCTTTCGGTAGCGTTGGGCCCAATCTTGCATATTTTTTTAGGAAAATGTTAGCCGGTCGGGAGTTGGCAAGGGTTATAAAGGACTGATTTCCCGACTGAAAAGTCCCGCTGAGCCTTGCTTGGGACTGAAATTATCGAGCGTGCCGCCGAGACGGTATGGACTAATCTGGTCGCCTTGAAGTCAGGAAAAACGACGCAACCTGCCATCAGTTGCGGTACGCTTCATCGGTGGAGGCCACTCGCAAAAGTTCGCGGTAGTGGGTCAGTCGTTCGAGGGCGTGAATGCGCCGTTCAAACCATACGTCGCTTGAGGGGAAGCATCGCGCGAGTACATACAGGCCGGCATAGGCCGCGAAATAGGCAGCCACGCCGAGGCGGGTATAGATTGGCCGGTGCTTGAAATGCCACGCCAGCTTGACCGTCGGCCGGTAAGGGCGGAGGTAGTTTTGGGCGAAAGTCACCCCGATCATGATCGCGCGTTTTTGCACTTCGGCCCGGTCCAGCAGGTGGGGCTGCAGCCGATGTCCCGCTTGGACGCTCCAGCAAAACATGCCTTTGCTGCCCTGTTCCATGTGGTCGAAAAACAGCCCTGGTTCCGGGACCCAGAGATCGCCGAAACGGGTCGGGCGGGCCAGCAGTTTGGAACGAAACCAAAAATGATTGCCACAGCCCCACCGGTCCGTCCGCAAGGGGCTGTCCCCACCCACGATCACTTGACGCTCGAACCCGGAGGCGGAAAGGGCCCATCCGAGAACCGCCGAACGACAGAGCCTCGCCCAACCGGGGACGGGACCGGGAGGCCAGATGGTATAAACATGGCCGCTAAACAGATCGACCTCGGGCAGCCGGTTGCACGCCGCCACGATATCTTTGAGCCAGTTGCCATCCGCCGTCATATCGTCGTCCAAAGCCACGACTATCCGTCCGAGCCCGCCTTCGTCCAACGCCCGGTTGAGGCTCTTGCCCTTACCCACCTTGGTTTCGAGGTAATAGCGGACGGGAATTCGGTCTGCAAACGACCTTGCGACCTGCTCGGTTTCGTCCTGGCCGGCGTTGTCGATGACGACCAGTTCGACGACGAGGCCGGTGCGATCGCCCGCCAGCACGGTTTCAATGGTTTCCTTCAGGGATTGGGCGCGGTTGCGAGTGCAGAACACCACCGTCAGATCAATGGCGTCGTTTATCTGCGGTGAATTCATGCAGGCTTGGTGGCGGGAGTTTGGATATCCAAGTCAGTGCGACAAGGGCTTTCTCGTTCTGGCCGCACACGCAACGATGCGGTGGGTGGGGAATGCGCATTGGCGACCGAATCTGATTGGGTTTGCCGGAGCACCCGGCCGCATGGATAGTTTGGTGATGAATGCGATCGAACTCCACAATCCGGCGTCAGTCGAAGGCGCGGGAAAGATGCGCCGCGAAAAGCCGGCGCCCGCTCGATCGCAAGGCTGATTGTGCCATGGTATCCAGCGTGACTTCATCGCCGGTCTTCAGTGTCTCGGACGAAGCGGATGACCCCGAATGGGACGAATTCGTCCTGAAGCATCCGGATCCGCACCATGAACAGACCAGCATGTGGGGGCGGATTCGCCGGCCCTATGGTTGGAGAGCGGTGCGACTGGTTGCGCGGGTTGACGGACGAATCGTTGGCGGCGTGCAAATCCTTGAGCGGCGGATCGCCCGTTTTTTCACGGTGGGATATGTTCCCCGGGGACCGTTGCTGGGCGAGGCAGCCGACATCCCCTTGGTGATTGGGGAACTCAAGCGTGTTGCCCGAGCCCGGGGACTGACGTACCTGGCAGTGAGCCTGCCGTTTTTTGGCCACGCATTGCTGCCTGCACTTGAGCAGGGCGGTTTCATGGTCCGGCCGGACGGGCTTCCGCCCGCGGTTTGGGCCAAGGCGACGGCGATAATCTCCCTTGAGCGCGATGAGGAGGCGATCATGGCTGCGATTTCGGCTACGAAGCGCAAACAGATCAGGCGGGCCCAAAAGGCAGGCATCGTCGTCCGGCACGGAACCCAGGCCGACTTGCCGGCGTTTGCCGAGTTGTTGGAGGCCTTGTGTCGACGGAAGGGCGTATCCAGTAACATTCCGCTCGGGAAGGGCCTGGATCTGCTCTGGGAAACCCTGGAGCCGCGGGGACACTTGAAATTATTGATGGCGGAGTTGAATGGCACGCCGCTAAGCGCGTTGTTGCTCGTGTCCGTGGGCGAATGGGTCCGGGCTTGGCGGATCGGATGGGATGGCCAGCACGAAAAGGAATGCCCCAGCCACTTGATCTACTGGGAGGGCATCCGCTGGGCTCGCCAGATAGGCGCCAAGCATTTCGACCTGCTCGGCATCGATGCGCGCGACGCCAGCGAACTGCTGGCCGGCCGGGATCGGTCGGCTCCCTACCACCACCAGACAACTTACGCCAAAATGGGTTTTGGGGGACAACCCGTGCTGATGCCGGGTGAGTATTGCTACTTCCCCAATCCGGTGCTGCGATTTCTTTTCCGAACGGTCGGCGGGCCCCTGTTGGAGGCGAAGATAACGACAAAGCTGCTGGGCACACTCTACGCACGATCAAGCCAATCGGAAGGATGACGATCTCCCTGTGCACTGATCGGGGCCAAACCGCCACGCGGCGTGGCCGGCGTTTCCAGCTCAGAAGCGGTAGCTCATCTGAGCACCGTACTGCTTGGAAGAAAAACTGAATCCGGGCTGATTGGACTTGTTGTCGTTCACCGAATAGCTGGCGGAGATCGACAGGCGGCCGAATAACTGGGTGGAGAGCCGGAAGCTGTAGGAGCTTACCTTGTCTTTGCGTCCGGGCAGGGAGTGGACCTCGGTCACGGGGACGGCGTCGGGATCATTGGGATCGATGGTTGTGATGATCGTGTCGATCGCGTCGTACTTGACGTCGTAGGGCGCGTAGTTGGCCGAGAAGTACAACCGCCCCAGGAACCGTTGATTCAAACTGACGGACCAGCGGAATTTTTTCGTCACCTGGTCATTGAAATAGGAGGGCGTTACCGTTTGGACGATGGAGAAGGATATCCCGGTGGTTTCAAAAGGCTGGTAGTCGAAAGAAAAGTCCAACGTCGGATCGGAAAGGTTCACTCCGGTGGAGGAGTTGGAGTAGGTATGCTGCATCCCGGTGTTGAATCCGAGGGTCAGTTTGTCGGAGGGACTCCAGTTGAGGTGAGCGCTGTAGCTTTCGCTGTACATGTCCGGCGCTGCAGAGAGTTCCGTGTAGCTAAAGCTGGAGCCCAGGCTGAGGGTGAGACGGGGGGAGAACACAAAGCTCAACGCGGGGCTTGCGCCCCAGGTGCGGGTGTCGTTCGCAATGTCGGTATACCGCTCATTCATCGTGATCGGCAGCTGGAGTTGGACGCGCGAACTGAAGCTGTAGCCCGTGCTGATGGAGCTCGACCATGTCTCCTGTTTGATCTGTCGGCCGGTTTCCACGAGCGTGGGGGAGGACTGCGAATAGCTCTCGGAAAACTGAAGCCCGGAGCCTCCGAAAGCGAACGCGCCACCGATGCTCGCGGATTGGTCGAACGAGTCCATCATCGCGCGGGCGGTGTAGGTCACCCAGCTTGGGTAGTAGGAGATGCTCCAATGTTCGCCCAGGTCAGCCGACACCCCGGCATTGATGGTATGAATCTCGCTGGCGACGCGCCGGCCGTCCGGAGCCGGCAGGCCTTCGGCGTTCATGTAGCTGTACGTAAGGCCGGGGTGCAGGGAGAGATGGCCGAATTTAAAGGGAGTCTCCGGCGGCCCCGGTTGCACGCTGGCGGGCGGTGGTTGGTGATCGCGCAGGAGGGCGGGTAGCTCGGGATCGCGCGGGCCCGACCC
>JBEHXD010000274.1:0-7270 GCA_048498875.1 Verrucomicrobiota bacterium | reverse complement strand
CTCCCGCTCCCCCCCCCAACGCGCCCGGAGGTCGCGTTCCACCTTTCTGCTTCGTTACGTTATGAGTGTAACTGCGTCCACGTTTCCTCCTAGGCTGGCTCCATGACTCCCGCTGAAGCTTATGCCCAACCGCGCCGCGCGCCTCAGGACGGCGGCCTGCTGGAAAAAGCGGTGATCTTCCAGTTTGCGATGCTGCTGGTGTTCACCTCGTGGGCTTTCGGCGGACAGATTCCCTGGGCGAGGCACGTGATTGCGCTCTGGGGCGGCGTGGGTGTGGTGCTTTTCATCGTCTCCTGCCGTGCGGTTCGACCGGACAACGCCGACCCATCACGCTTCCACCCCGCGTTGCGCTGCCTGTGGCCGCTCTTCTTCTTCGATCTCTTCGTCGGCATCAGCGGACTAAATCCCAGTTTCATCGAAATCCCGGGTGCGGGCGAGCCGGCGCTGATCATGATCAAACCGATCAGCTGGCTGCCCAGCTCGGCCCGGCCCGCGCTGACCTGGACCGAACTCTGGCAGTTCAATGCGATCGTGCTCTCATGTTTTAATTTGTATCTCGCCCTTCACACCCGCCGGCTGGTGCGTGCGGTGCTTTGGATCATCGGAGGCAATGCCGTGGCCCTCGCTGTCCTCGGCACGTTCCAAAAACTCGTGGGCTCCCCGGGACTCTGGTTCGGTGCCGTCCCCTCGCCCAATTCAAAATTTTTCTCCACCTTCGTCTATCACAACCACTGGGGTGCCTTCACCGTGCTGAACACTTCCGTCTGCCTCGGATTGCTCCATCATCTGATCCGGCGGAACAGCGACCGGCCTTTCTGGCAGACTCCCATCCCCCTCGCCTCGCTCGCCCTTCTCCTGCTCGCCACCAGTGTGCCGCTGAGTTCGTCGCGTTCCTGCACGGTGGCAATGGCCGTGCTGCTCGGCGGCGCGCTGGCACACCTGCTGGTCCGCCTCTTCCGGAAACAACGCAGCCGGCAGCGTTCCGCGGTCCTTCCGCTCGCGGGTCTCCTGATCGCGGCCGTGCTTGCCGTCGGCGCGGTTTATTTTATCGCCCACGAGGTCATCGTTCAACGGGCCCAGCTCACCTCCGAGCAAATCGCGGCGATCGCCAGGGAGGACACGCTCAACTCGCGTCTGACCCTCTATCGCGACACCTGGCGCATGGCCGTGGAAAAACCGTGGTTTGGCTGGGGCCTGGAAAGCTACGCTCATGTCTTCCGGATTTTCAACACGCAGCGCGCCGCCGAACTGTGGGTCTGGATTCCCTTCTACGCCGAGGCCCACAACGACTGGCTGCAGTCGCTTGCGGAAGTCGGGTTTGTCGGCACTGCCCTGCTGGGCGCCCTGATCGGCGCGCCCTTGCTGCCCGTACGCTGGCGCGGCGTGGGCTCCTCGATTCCCCGTTACTTGCTCGCCGGTGCCGGGCTGGTGTTGTTGTATGCGTGGGTGGAATTCCCCTTTGCCAATCCGGCGGTGATGATCGCGTTCTGGTCCGGCCTCTATTGTGCCGCGCGTTATGCGCGGCTCAGCGCCGTCTCCTCCGCTGAAGACAAGTTTCCCCGCGCCTGATGTCGTCCCGAATCATTCCCGTCTCGGTCGTCATCCTCACGCTGAACGAGGAGTCACATCTGCCGGCGTGCCTCGCCTCGCTGACCGGCATCGACGACATCGTGGTGCTCGATTCCGGCTCGACCGACCGCACGGCCGAGATCGCCACCGCCGCAGGCGCGCGTGTGGTGGTCAACCCGTTTCTTGATTTCGCCACGCAGCGCAATTTCGCCCACGACAAAATCTCCTTCCGCCACCCGTGGGTTTTCCACCTCGACGCCGACGAAACCATGACGCCGGAATTGCTGGCCGAATGGGCGGCGCTGCCGGCCGATGCGCCGTTCGATGGCTACTACGTCGCCCCCCGCATGATGTTTCACGGCCACTGGTTGAAACGGTGCACGGACTACCCGGCGTGGCAGGCACGCTGCGTCCGGGTTGAGACGTTTCGTTTCGTGCAGGTGGGCCACGGCCAGCGCGAAGCGCCCGACATGCGCATGGGTTTCCTGAAAGCCGCCTACCTCCATGATATCTCTGCTCCCGACCTGGCGGAATGGGACGCCAAACATCGCGGCTACGCCCGAAAAGAAGCGGCCCGCAGCTTTGTGGAACGACGCAACATGGGCATCATTCTGCGCATGCCCGTGAGCAGTTCCGCCCTCGAACGCCGGCGTGCCTTGAAACTCCTGAGCTACCTCATGCCTTTCCGTCCGTTTCTCCGCTTTGTCTACCAGTATATTTTGCGCGGGGGCTTTCTCGATGGCTCCGGTGCGTTCCGCTACTGCCTCCTGCTTTCCCGTTACGAACGCTTCGCCGCCGAGGAACTTGCCCGGCTCCGGCAGGCCGCCCAAACGGATCATGGTTAGACCGCGCGTCATCTTCATCAACCGCGTCTACTGGCCCTCGCTCGCCGCGACGGCTCAGTTGTTGACCGACCTCGCGGAAGGACTCGCCAGTCGCGGATGGCCGGTGCACGTGATCGCCGCCGGCGCTGAAAGCGGCGTGCATCAGGGCGTGACCATCCACCGCACGGGCGCCGGCGATCAACATGGCGGACTTGTCTCCCGCGCGCAAAACTATGGTCGCTTCCTCCGCCGCGTTCGCGCCCAGCTGCGTGCGCTGCTCCAACCGAACGACATCGTGGTCGTGATGACCGACCCGCCGCTCCTCGGTGCGGCGGTCACCCCGACGGCCGTGAAACACGGGGCCCGCGTGATCCACTGGGTCCAGGACATCTATCCGGAAATCGTCGGCGCGCACGTCGGCGCACTCGCCGGCGCGCTGCTTTTTCCGTTGCGTCTGAAACGCGACTCCGCCTGGCGCCAGGCGTCCGCCTGTGTAGCCTTGGGCGACACGATGGCCGCCTTGATTGCGACCCGATGGATTGATACGAAACGCATCACACTCGTCCCCAATTGGGCGCCCCGCGAATTACATCAGCCGCCCTCCGCCGCAGCCCTCGCGGAAAAACGCGCGACCTGGGGCTTGGGCGAAAAATTCATCGTCGCCTACTCGGGCAATCTCGGCCGCGTGCACGAATTTTCCGCGATCCTCGACGCGGCGGACGCGCTGCGCGATCACCCCGAATTTATTTTCCTGTTCATCGGAACCGGCGCCCGGCTCGACGAAGTCCGCGCCGCGGTTAAAGCCCGCCAGTTGCCCAACGTCCGCCTGCTTCCGGCCTCGCCGCGCCACGAGCTGGCGGCCTCACTGGGCGCGGCGGACGTGCAGCTCGTCACGCTGAAGCCCGAATTCGCCGCCCTGGTTTATCCCAGCAAACTCGCAGGCGTGCTCGCCGCCAGCCGGCCGGTGATTTTTGTCGGCCCGGACGCGGGGGAAATTGCCGGCCTGGTCGATCGCTCCGGCTGCGGGGCCAGTTTCGCGCCCGGCAACGGTGCCGGTCTCGCGAAAAAATTGCTCGAATGGCAGGCCGACGCCGGGCTGCGCAACACTCTTTCGGGAAAGGCCCGCGCCGTTTATGAAACCCAATTCAGTTTCGACGTCGCGCTCCGCCGATGGGAGGAAATCCTGACCGAAACCGCCGCCCGCGAATCACGCGAATGACACGAATCAAAACGGGATCACCACGGAATACACTGAACACACGGAATGATTTCATTCATCGCAAATCAGGTTTCATTTCCGTGTGTTCAGTGTGTTCCGTGGTTTTATCCAACTTCGGTTTGCGTTGAGCTGAATCTCCTCTGACAACTTTCCTCCGATGATTCAGGGAAGAAAAATCACCATTGCGCTCCTGTTGCTCGATGTGGTCGCCGTCGTGCTGACCTACAATTTTGCCGCGTGGAGTCGCAACCTGATCACGTGGACGGAATTCCGGCTCACCCCGCTCGCGCTGCCGGTCGTGATGCATATTCTCGCCGTTTACCTGATCGACGGTTACAGCCGCCGGACGGACATGATATCCGTGATGTACGCCAGCCTGCACATCATCGCCCTCCTGCTGGTGATGCTCTCCACGCTCCTGCTCACCTACGCGGTCATTCCAGCGGGCTTTCAACTTCAGGACAGCCGCCTCGTCACTATCGCCGCCTTCATGGTGCTGATCCCCCTGACACTGAGTTACCGGCGGCTGATCTACCAGCGTCAGCTCGCGCACAAGCAGGACCGCTACTTCCTGTTCCTCGGCACCCAGGAAAACTGTGTGGCGTTCAAACTGGATTGCCGGCGCAACGGCATGACGCAATCGGTGCTTTACGCCACCCACGCCACCTTTGTCCCCGACTTCGTCGACACCACGCCGACGGAAATCACCCTGCCGCCTTTCGGCGACGCGGCGCAATACCTCACGCAGTATGAGAATCACATCGATGCGATCATCCTGCGCGAAACCAACAAGGAACTGCCCCCGGTCGTCGCCCAAAAACTCGTCGAACTTCATTTTTCCGGGGTGCCCACGTACACACTGGAACTCTTCCACGAGGTGTACTGGCGCAAGATCCCGCTCTATCGCCTCAACCAGACCTGGCTTTTTCAGGAAGGGTTTCAAATCGCACGCGAACCCGTCTTCGAACGTTTGAAACGCCTCAGTGACATCGTGCTCGCGACGTTGGGACTCCTCATTTTCGCACTGCCCCTGCTCATCGTCGTCGCCCCCCTGATCTGGCTGGAGGACCGCGGCCCGGTCTTCTTTTTTCAACCGCGCGTTGGCCGGAATCGCGCCCCCTTCAACATCGCAAAGTTTCGCACGATGAAATCCGACGGCGGCGGCGATGCCTACACCGGGAAAAGCGACGCCCGGATCACGCGCGTCGGACGCTTCCTCCGCGCGAGCCGCCTCGATGAAGTGCCGCAACTCTGGAATGTGCTGGTCGGCGACATGAGTCTGATCGGCCCGCGCGCAGAGTGGGTCCGTTTGGTGGAAGACTACGAAAAGAAAATCCCCTGCTATCATTTCCGCCACCTCGTGAAGCCCGGCATCACCGGCTGGGCCCAGGTGAACTATCCGTACGGCGCCAATCTCGACGACACGCTGCACAAGCTCGAGTATGATTTATACTACATTCGCTACTTTTCCTTCGTGCTCGATGCCTCGATCGTCCTGAAAACGATCCACATCATGCTTTTTGGAAAAGGCCGCTGACGGTTGGCCCGCGAATCACGCGAATCGACACGAATGGTAGGGGCCGATGCCCCTTGCCTCTCGCGCAGGCGAGCGGACAAGTACCGGGATGCGAGCGCGCATCAACGGTAACATCGGCCTTCAGCGTTCACGCCGACTCGGAAATTTTTGAACCACGAGATGGCATGAAAACGAGTTGTGGGCACAGAACGAGGATTTCGGATCGTTTGCGTGATTCACGGGCACCCAAACAAGGCCGATGGGGGCATCGGCCCCTACCGCCAGCGAACTGACGTTCGCTGCTACATTCCGGACTTTCGTGTCCTTTCGTGTGTTTCGTGGGCAAAAAAATCCCATTCGCGTCAATTCGCGTGATTCGCGGGCAACCATCCATCTGGTCTTTTGGACTTCTGTGATTTGAGATTTTTCCTTTCGTCATCATCCGTATCTCCGTGCCCAAAATCAAAACCTACGATCTCATCTGTATTGGCGGCGGCAGCGCCGGTTTCAACGCCGCGCGGGTGGCCACCGGCCTCGGCAAAAAAGTGGCCGTCATTGACGGCGCCAAACAGCTCGGCGGCCT
Source organism: Verrucomicrobiota bacterium (assembly GCA_048498875.1). Classification (GTDB taxonomy): domain Bacteria; phylum Verrucomicrobiota; class Verrucomicrobiia; order Opitutales; family Opitutaceae; genus Lacunisphaera. The sequence goes on along the minus strand of JBEHXD010000274.1, from coordinate 1,559 downwards.
TTGCATCCTGCGCGGCTGCATGCCGTCAAAAACACTGATCTACGCCGCCGAAATTCTGCACCACGCCCAACATGCGGACAAATTCGGACTGAAGGTCACGGGCGCGCGCGCGGACATGCCCGCCATCCACGCGCGGAAAAAGCGCATCATTGGCGAATTTGCCGATTACCGGGTGAAGGCACTCGAAGGCGGAAAATTCGACCTGATCCGCGCCTATGCGAGTTTCCTCGATCCGCACACGCTCGTGTTATCCGACGGCACCCAGCTTCGCGGGAAAAAATTTCTCATCGGCACCGGTTCGAAAGTCTGCGTGCCGCCCATTCCAGGTTTGGCCGAGACCAGGAGCTGGACCAGCGACGAGGTGCTCGACCTCAACTTCATTCCGAAAAGTGTCATCGTACTTGGCGGCGGCATCGTCGCCTGCGAACTCGCCCAATACCTGAACCGCGTCGGCTCGAAGGTCACGCTGATCCAGCGCAGCCAGCACATCCTGCGTGATCATTCGGACGAAGCCTCCGAAGTGGTGCAAGAGGCCTTCGTCGACGAAGGCATCGAGCTGTTTGCCGGCACGCAGATCCAGGCGATCACCTCGGAAAAGAAGGGTGTGGCGGTCACCTTCGTCCATGATGGAAAAAAAATCACCCGGCGCGCGGCGCACCTGTTCAACGCGCTCGGGCGCGAACCCAATACGGCCGGTCTCAATCTCGCCGCCGCCGGAGTCAAAACCAAGCCGAACGGCCGGATCGTCATCAACCGCTGGCAGCAGAGCAGCGTCCCGCACATTTACGCCGCCGGCGATTGTTCGGGTCCGGTCGAGGTGGTGCACATCGCGATCGCCCAGGCTGAGCTGGCCACGCGCCACGCCTTCAAGGTCAAGGGCATCAAGCCGGTCGATTTTTCGCTGCTGCTGAATGTCGTGTTCACCGATCCGCAGCTCGCGACGATCGGCATCCTGGAAAGCGAACTGCAGGAACGCGGGGAAAAATACCTGGCCGCTTCGTATCCGTTTAATGACCACGGGAAATCGATTTTGATGGAGGCGAATTACGGTTTCGTGAAGGTGCTGGCCGAGCCCAGGCGCGGTCGGATTCTCGGCGCGGAAATCGTGGGCAAGGATGCCGGGGAGCTCATCCATTGTTTCTCCACCGCGCTGGCAATGCGCGCCACCGTCCACGACATGCTGCGCGCCCCGTGGTACCACCCCACCCTCGCCGAGATCATCACGTACCCCCTCGAGGAAATCGCCGAAAAACTCGCCCGCTAATCACGCAGATAAAGGTAGGGCCGATGCCCACATCGGCCTTGCCTTGGTTTCCCGCGAATCACACGAATCGACGCGAATGGATTTCGGAATTGTGACACAGACTTCACGGAGGACGCACGGAGGTCACAGAGACCGGGAGGATATTGTCGGGTTTTTGAACCATCTTCTTTTTTGTCATTTCTTCGCCCGCCGAACTCTTCTGTGCCTCAAGCTTTTTTCGTGTCCTTTCGTGTGTTTCGTACCGTTGCTGCGTGCTCGCATCCCGGTACTTGTCCCCGCACCTGCGTGCGAGGCA
>JBEHXD010000273.1:0-7278 GCA_048498875.1 Verrucomicrobiota bacterium | reverse complement strand
ATGCGAAACCTTGAAGAAGCAGGCTCGCGCCAATCAGCAAAAGGTGCGCGAAAATGGCCGCGACACCGCCAACCGACAGATTCTGGAAGGACATGGTAGTAACTCCAAACTGCCGGGCGGTCCGCATGGTGTTCCCATGCGGACGCGTCCAGCGACTGCGTTGGGGAGACCGTGGAGACATCCCGCGTGTGCGGGAGCCCTAGTGGATCACCCTTCCCATTGCCGACGAGGTTAGCTGACGGGCTCGGTCCTAGGAAGTGACCTGGGAGACAGTTGCCTGCCCCCGTTCGCCCCGTCCGCCGCAGTCTGCGGGTGCAGATTACGACGGAATTTGGGTTCCCCGTGAAAACGCCGAGGAAGCGGCGTTGCCTTAGGCGGTGAAAGAACGATGGCGAGAATGAGGCCGGCGGGCCGGCGATCAAGTTTTCCAACACCCCAGTCCGCGTAACTTGCTCGAATCGGGTCGGATGACGGGCATTTTTTACGGAGGCGCACTTTAATCTCTCTTTTTCCCGGTGGCACGGCACGCTGGCCCCATGGAAAAACGTCCGTTTAGTGAACTCGGCCTCTCGCCGGAGATTTGAAGGCCGTCGATAAGATGGGTTTCGAGGAAGCCTCGCCCATCCAGACCGCAGTGATTCCGCACGCACTCAGCGGACGTGACGTCGTGGGCCAGTCCGCCACCGGTTCCGGCAAGACCGCGGCCTTTGCGATTCCCGCGATTGAAAAAGTGGATGTGCAGATGAGGAAGGCGCAGGTCCTCGTGCTCTGTCCGACCCGCGAGCTTGCAGTCCAGGTCTCGGAAGAATTCGGCAAACTGGCGTTTTTCCGGCGCGGCTTGATGGAAGTGCCGATCTACGGCGGACAATCCTACGAGCGGCAATTCCGCGCGCTCGCCGCCGGCGCACAGGTCGTGATCGGCACGCCCGGCCGTGTGATGGATCACATGGAGCGGGGCACGCTGCAGCTGGATAATTTAAAGGTGATCGTACTCGACGAGGCCGACCGCATGCTCGACATGGGGTTTCGCGACGACATCGAGCACATCCTCAAGTCCGTGCCCAAGGAGCGGCAATGTCTGTTCTTCTCCGCGACGATGCCGAAGATGATTCAGGAGCTGATCAAGCGCTACACCCGCAATCCGGAGTGGGTGCGCATCGAGGCGCACGCGGCCAACGCGCCGCAGGTGGACCAAGTTTACTTTGAAGTCGATCGACGCTCGAAGATCGAGGTGCTCACACGCCTGATCGATCTGCATGATTTCCGTTTCGGCATTATCTTCTGCAGCACGAAGATCATGGTGGATGAACTGGACGAACACCTGCATGCGCGCGGTTATTCGGTCGACCGGCTGCATGGCGACATCACCCAGGCGCAACGGACGCGGGTGATGGACAAGTTCCGCCGCCGCGGCTTCGAGTTTCTGATCGCGACGGACGTGGCCGCCCGTGGCCTCGACGTGGACGATCTCGAAGTGGTTTTTAATTTCGACCTGCCCAACGACGGCGAGGACTACACGCACCGCATCGGCCGTACCGGACGTGCGGGGCGGAAAGGCCGCGCCTTCACCTTCGTGTCGGGCCGGGAAATCTACAAGCTGCAGGGCATGATTCATTATGCCCGGCTCAAGATTCGCCGGGAGCGGGTGCCGTCGCTCGACGAGGTCGAGGAGGCGAAGGGCAATGCCTTTGTCGAAAAATTGCGCGCGACGCTCGATGAAAAGAAATTCAAATCGCATGACCAGATGGTCGACCGATTGCTGGAGCAGGGTTACACCAGCACGGATATTGCCTCGGCCTTGATCCATATGATGCAGGCGAATGAGGCGGCTTCGGCTCCGCCCGCGGCGCCGAAAAAAGAATTCGTCGCACCACCTCCGCGGGCCCTGCCGCCGATCAAGCCGAAGGAGTTGGGCGTGGTGCATTCGGAGACGCGTCCGCCTTTTCCGGTGTCCGCCGAAAAATCCCGGCCTGAAAAAGTGGCTAAAAAACCGGCTCACGAAAAATCCGGCTATGAGCGAAAACCCCGCACGGGGCGCGATCCGGGTTATACCACGATATCGTTCAACGTCGGTCGGGCCCAACTCGTGACTCCGGCCGATCTCGTGGGCAAAATCGCCGGCGTGACGCGCTTGCCGGCGAACGTCGTGGGTGCGATCGACATTCATGAAGAGCGCACCGATGTCGATGTGATCAGCGAACACGTGGAGATGATCACGTCAAAACTCGCGGGTATCCGTTTAAAAAACCAATCGCTCAAGGTGACGGTGGTTTCGCCCGATGCGTGATTGAAACAGCGACAGGCGAAACGATGTCCGGTTGATTTCGATGCCGCGCGACGATTCAGGAATTTTCCATCCCAAGTCACTCTGCCCGCAAAATTACACGGCGGCAGAGGTCGCGCGCTTGCTTGATCTCGAGCCGCTGGCGGAAGAGGGCGGATTTTTTCGGCGGACCGCAGAATCCGGGGTGGTGCTGGCCGACGGACGCCGCGCTTATTCGGTGATTTACTCCCTGATCACGCCGGAAGGTTTTTCCGCGATGCATCGTCTGGCGACGGACGAAATATGGTGTTTTCACGCCGGCGACCCGGTCGAATCGCTGCGACTCGGCACGAATGGACACGACGGGTGGACGAGGCTGGGGCTTGATCTGGGCGCGGGTTCACGCCCGCAAAATATCGTTTCCGCCGGAGTGTGGCAGGGCACGCGATTGGTCAGGGGCGGAAACTGGGCTTTGCTGTCGTGCGTCGTGGCGCCTGAATTCCGATGGGAGGATTTTGAGTTGGGTGATCGAATTGCCCTGAGCAAGTTGTACCCCGATTTCATCGCAGCCATCGAGGCGATGACCCGATTGCGCCCGCCCGCAGGGAGTCGCTAACCGGCACGCGAAATCGTCGCAGAATCCTCACAGGCCGCTGCTTGACAGGGCATGGGCCCGTGGATATCTCCAAGGCCCGTTGCCTATGGAAGCCGTGCTTGATCAACCCGTGCTCGTCCTAAACCGTCTTTGGCAGGCGGTGAATATTATTGGGGCGCGGCGGGCGTTTGCGTTGCTCGCGCGCGAGCATGCGCAGGTCGTCCATCAAACAGAGGATGCGTTCCGCACGTATTCGTTGATGGATTGGATCGATTTTTCGGGCTACAACCCGCCGGTCGATGCGATGGAAACCGTACACACGATCAACCGCAGCATCCGGCTGCCGCGGGTTATTCTCCTGACTTTTTTCGACAAGCTGCCGTGCAAGGAATTGAAGCTCACCCGCAACAACGTCTTCGAGCGGGACGGCAACAAGTGCCAGTATTGCGGCCATACGTTTGACCGTGAGCTGCTCAACCTCGATCACGTGATCCCCCGTCACTACGGCGGCAAGACCACGTGGGAAAACATCGTTTGCTCATGCATCAAGTGCAATTCCCGCAAAGCCAACCGCCTTCCGCATGAGGCGCACATGAGGCTGGTGCGCAAGCCGACCAAACCGAAGTGGCGTCCGGTGATTTCCCTCGTGCTGGGCAATCATGGTCATGAAAAGTGGAAGGACTTTCTCGATGTCGCCTACTGGAATGTGGAGTTGGAGGAATAGTTCGGTTCAATTACCTCCACGACTGACCCTGACAGGCTTTTCCGTGGGTGGCGTGAATCAGGTTGTTTCTTGTCCGGCGCACTGAATAACTAACGAACTATGTTTGCTCATCTTGTTTTGACGATCATTGGTCTCGATCGCCCGGGACTCGTTCAACTGGTGGCCGGTCACGTGGCGGACCACGGCGGTAATTGGCTGGAAAGCCGCATGTGTCATCTCGGTGGACACTTTGCCGGCATCGCCCGGGTCGAGGTTCCGGGCGAACGCGTCGCAGAATTGCGACACGCGTTGAAAAAGCTGGAAGAGCAGGGGCTGCGTGTTTCCGTTGATGCCGGGGAAGGCGTGGCAGCTGCCAGCGCAGGCATGGTTGCGACGCTCGAATTGGTGGGTAATGATCGTCCTGGAATTTTGCGCAATGTGACGAGCGTACTGGCCGCGCATGGGGTGAACGTCGAGGAGCTGTCCTCGGAATGCGTCAGCGCCCCCATGGGTGGCGGAAACTTGTTTCAGGCCCGCGTTCGCGTGCTCGTTCCGTCGACGGTCAAGGTCGAGGCGGTGCGGACTGATTTGGAAAAAATCGCCGCCGACCTCATGGTCGATTTGAGCCTGCGTCCGGAAGCGAAATAGCGCTCAGCCCTGAACCAGCGGCAGGGTGAGCCGCATCGTGGTGCCGCGCGGACTGGTTTCCAACAGGGTCAGTTCGCCATGGTGGTCTTTCATGATGCGTTTGGCGATCGCGAGCCCCAAGCCGGTGCCGTCGGCCCGTCCGGAGAGAAAAGATTCGAAGATGCGGGGCTGAATCGTCTCGGGAATGCCACCGCCGGTATCGGTGACGTTCATGTGGACCATCCGGGCTCCGCCGATTGTTTCCTCGGCGCAAGTGATGGTCAGCTCGCCACCGTGGGGCATCGCGTGCAGGGAATTGAGCACGAGATTGAGAATTACCTGCTGCAGCTGGCCTTTGTTCGCTTCAACCACCAGTGAGCGGGACGGAGCCGGACTGTGCAGTTGCACACTGGCCTGCGCGAGCTTCGCTCGGAGCAGGACCAGGGTGTCGTCCAGCACCTCGGCAAGCGACCAGCGGGAATGGATGGCCGAGGGGGTCCGGCTGAATTGCAATACGCGCGAGACAATGCTTTCCAGTTGTTCGATTTTTTCCGTGATGACCTGCAGGTCGCGACGGCGGGGATCTGCCGGGGAGAAGTCGGCGCCGAGAGTGCCATGAAGGAGTTTGATGACGAGCAGGGGATTGCGGATTTCGTGGGCAATCTCCGCGGCAAGCATGCCCAGCGTGGTGAGGGTTTCGTTCTTGCGCAGGGTTTCCTCCGATTGGAACACGCGCGCATAGAGCCGGGCATTGTGCAGCGCCACCGCGGCAAAGCTGGCCAGCGCCGCTAGGAGGCGTTTTTCATCGTCGTTGAACCGGTGGGGCGTGGCGTGAAACACCGACAACACGCCCGAAGGCTGACCTTCCCGAAAAAGCGGTGCGGCGAGGGCGGACGTCAGCGAACGATCGGGCGGCAGGTCCGCGGCTTCGCTAAACCCCGGTCCATCGATATGCTGGAATTCCATGGCCTTGCCCGAGCGCACCACGGCGGCAAGCAGGGAATGATCGGCGGACACAGTTTGCGGTTGCAGCGAGAGCGAAGATGACGAGGCGCTTCCAGTCGCGGACCACGCGTGCAGGCGGAGTTCGTGCGTGGTGCTGTCGTAGTCGTGCAACAGGCACAACTCCGAGTTGAAGAGCGCCCGTCCGCTTTCAGTGAGGGTCGTCAACAAATCTTCCGAGGCGAGTTGTGCGACCAGGGCGTGGCCCAGTTCGACAAGAGTCGTCAACCGCGCAGAATTCGTGCGCAGGCGTTCCAGCTGCCAAAGCCGGTGCAGGACCGCGCCGGCCTCCGTGGCAAAACGTGCCAGTCGGGCCAGATCATTTTGGTCAAAGGCGCCCACCCGGTCGGCGTCAAGGTTGACCACACCGACGTTGTTGCCCTCAACGATCAGGGGAGCGGCCATTTCGCACTGCACTCCCTGACGTGCGGCGATATAACGGGGTTCGGCCGTGACGTTGGAAACCAGCAGGGGTTTTCCGTGCAGGGCCACCCATCCGGTGACACCCTGGCCTGGACGCAGCGCAAAATCTCCGACATCGGGGGGTAGGCCTTGCTGGATGCAAATTTCCAGGCGGCCGTTGTCCGGATTGATCAACGATAACGAACCACTTTCGGCCGGGAACGCCGCCATGATGATGGCGAGCACTTCGTTTTGAGCCGCGGCGGCAGCCGAACGGGTGGCGAGGGATGCAATTTTGTACAACACCTCGATTTCGTTGGTCTCAACAGAGGAACTCATCGGGGATCAGCTCATCAGGATTGCAGGTAATAGGGGAGCGCAAAAGCGGCCGCCGCCCGCACTCGATCCGTATTCCTGCGCGACGCGCGAGTATGTTCAATGTGGGCGGCGTGCCCTCACCCCGCAATCGCGAGTGATGTCCTGCGGGGTGGGGGCACCCCGCCTACACGCGAACGAATATCACAGAGGCGTGTCGGTCAGACGCTGGCCACGGCGGCGGGCGTGATGATCGCCTTCAGGGCGTCACGCAGACTGTGCAGACGGGCGAGATCAACTTCCTCATCCGTCTTGTTGGGTTCGACGTAGAAGGTATCGATCGCAATGCTCCGCTCGGTATTGATGCGCGCAAAAGTGATGTCGAAGCCGTGATCCGAGATGGTTTTCACCAGCTGATACAACAGGCCGATCTGGTCGTGGGCCTGGATCTCGACGATGATGCGCTTCAACGAAAGTTCGTTGTAAACCTCCACCGTCGGCGGGAATGAGGCAGGCAGTTCGGAGCTTTGGGTCGTGTAGCGGGAACTGGCGAGTTTTTTGGCCTGGAGCGTGATTTCCGGCATCAGGTCCTTGTTGCCGATCAGGGCTTCCTCGACGGTGCGGCGGAAGGTTTCCATCGCCGCCTGATTCTGCACGAGTCCGCGACCGGGTTCAACCACGTGGAAAGTGTCGATCGCGATATGATCGGTGCGCGTGGTGATTCTCGCAGACAGGATGCTGAGTCCGGCCACGCTGAAAGCGCCGGCGAGTTTGTAGAAGAGTCCGGCGCGATCCCAAGTCACCACGTGCACGGTGGTATAGCTGCGGTTCAGGTCATCCTTCCACTCGATCGCCGGTCGCAGCGATCCAAGGGAATCCGCTCCGGAAATGGAGTGCAGCAGACGGTTGACCATCTGGATGTGAAGGGTGATTTCACTGGAATCCGTTTGGACAAAATAGCGTTCCGGCAGAAGATTGAAATGAGCGCTGATTTCATCCGAGCTGATGCCGGGGATCGTTTGGGTGATGAGTTTCTGGCGGGTCATTTCCTTAAGCTCGCGAAGGCGGGTTTCAACTTTGTCGCCCAGGGTCAGGCGTTCGAGAGTCGTGGTGAAAAGATGGGTGTGAAGGGTATCCTTGTAGCCGTTCCACAAGTCAGCGGAAGTGCCACGCGAATCGCAATACGTGTGAACGTACAAATAACGAAGTTGATCGGGGTCGCCAACCAATTCTGAAAATGCGACTGCAGTTTGGGGGTCATCAAGATCATGTTTCTGCCAGAACCGTGCCATCAAAAGGTGATTTTTGATGATAAAGTTTACCACTACGCGCAGATTCCAAGCTCCACGACGCGCTCGCGAGCTGCAACAA
>JBEHXD010000272.1:0-7297 GCA_048498875.1 Verrucomicrobiota bacterium | reverse complement strand
CCAACGGCTCCTATACGCTCACAATTCTACCGGCCTTGGAAAATTTCCCCACCGCCGACAGTGCCGCCGATGCGATCCGCATCAACCGCCTGATCGAGGATTACGTCCGCCGCGCGCCCGAACAATATTTCTGGGTGCACAAACGCTTCAAGGCCCGCGGTCCGGAATACCCGGAGGTTTATTGAGCCATCATGCCTTTTCCCGATCTGCGTCCGCTGAGAATCCTGGTTATTCGCTACCGCTTCATCGGCGATACGGTGCTGGCGATTCCCTGCCTGCGCAATCTCCGGCAGGCGTTTCCCCACGCAAAAATTGACGTGCTGGCCGAGCCGGTGTCGGGTGACACCCTCGCGCTTTGTCCCTACAAGGACGAATTGCTCTTTTACGCCCCGCGCCTGAAAGGGGAAAAGAAAAAGTCCGCCAAGTTTCCCACGAGCCTCCTCGGGGCGGCGAAGTTTCTCCGCGCCCGCCGCTACGACCGCTGCTATATTTTGCGCCGCTCGTTTTCGAGTGCGATTCTCCCCCTGCTCGCCGGCATCCCGCATCGGGTCGGTTTTGCCACGGAAGGACGCGGCTGGCTGTTGCAACGCAGCGCGCCATATGCCGACAAGCATGAGGTGGAATGTTTCCTGGACATTCTCCGCGCCGACGGAATTCCGATCACCGACACGCGCAATGAAAACTGGAGCGATCCCGCGGCGGACGCGCGCGTCGATGCCGCCCTCGCCCCGGGCAATCATCCGCGCGTGTTCATTTGCGCAAAATCCGTTTACGCCCTGAAGGATTGGGCCCCGGACCGCTTCGCACAATTGATCGCCTGGCTGGTCAATGACCGCGGTTGCGAGATTCACCTCTGTGACTCACCGGGAAACGCGGGGTATTATGAGGAAATCCTCGCCGCATTGCCCGCGCCGTTAAAGCGCAACTGGGTCGACTGGAGCAGACAGCTTTCCCTCCGCGAATCCAATTCATTGTTCCGGCGCATGGATCTCGCGATCGGCATCGACACCGGACTGCTCCACCTCGCCGCGTCGTTTCACGTGCCGGTCATTGCCCTGTTCGGTCCGCTCGAACCCTGGCGCTGGCATCCGTGGGACACGCGACACACCATCATCCGTCCCGACGACCTCAGCGGCGAACGCCCGCTCCTTCGCGTATCCGTCGATGAAGTGCAACGCACGGCGGACCGCTACCTCGCCGCAACGCCATCCGCATGAGCACGCTCCCGCGCGTCATTCATTTTGTCACGGGCGGAGGCTCCGGCGCAACCAAGGTGGCCATCGACGTCGCCTGCGGGCACCTGCGCACGGGTAATTTTTCGACCTTGCTGGTGCTCCGGCGCAAGAAGGTCGCGCTGCCGCAGTCGATGCAGAAACAGATCGCGGCCGCCGGCCTGCAAACCGCGTGGGTCGACAACGGGCCAAAGCGCAAAACCCTGGCGCAGCTGGCCGCCTTGATCGCAGATTTCCGGCCGCAGGTTTTCGCGTCCCACGGAAACAGCGAGCATTTCTGGGGCCGCAAGGCTTCGTTTGCCTGCCACGTGCCAGTCGTAATTCACGTGGAGCACAGCATCGAGCGCTATCGCCTGTGGCGGAAATGGTCGGCGCGAAGCCTTGCTAAGCGCACCACCGCCACTGTCTGCGTTTCCCACGGCGTGGCCGCTTACGTGCGGGAAATGCGTCTCGCCTCGCCTCGCGTGGAGGTGATCCACAACGGCATCGATGCCAGTCGCTGGTCCGGCGGTTCCCGCCCTCTGGATCAACGCCCACCCGATATCGCCATGATGGCTCGTTTTGCCGGCCAGAAAGATCACCCCACGCTGATCCGCGCGATAAAACTTCTGGCCGATCGGGGATGGACCGGCCGTCTGTTGCTCGGCGGCGGCGGCAAGGCTTCCAATCGCCGCGCCTGCGAAAGGCTGGTTTCCCGGCTCGGACTCAGTGATCGCGTGCAATTTCTGGGCGTGGTCGGCAATGGCCCCGAACTATTGCGCAGCTGCCGGGCTGCCGTGCTCGCCACCCACCACGAAGGCCTGCCTCTGGCCCTGGTCGAATACCTCGCCGCCGGTTGTGCTGCGATCGCGACCGACGTGCCGGGCGTGACCGATATCGTTCAATCCGGTGTCAATGGCTGGTTGGTTCCCCGGGAAACCCCGTGGGTGCTAGCGGACGCCCTGGCCAAAGTCCTGAAGGGAGGAGAAGAGGTGCAGTCCGTCGTCGATCGCGGACAACAGCACGCCACCGTCGATTTCTCGATGCACAAAATGGTCGCCGCGTACGAAGCCCTGTTCACCGAGCTGATCGCCAAGAAAATATAGCAAGGGTTAAACCTCGTAGTTGTGGCCACAAAAAATCACGAAAAGGATTTTACGCGACGACCAGCCTGTGCGTGGCCCTTATAGGCGCCCTGCAAATCACCGGGGCATTCATCATCATTTTTGTGACTTTTCGTGGCCAACCTGAATTCAGTTTGGCATTGCCGCGATTCGCCTCGCTCTCAGCCTGACCTTTCCGCGATGCCTTTGCTCGAAGTCACCGACCTCCGCACCTACTTTCACACCCGCAGCGGGGTGTACCGGGCGGTCGACGGCGTCAGTTTCTCACTGGAGAAAGGCGAAACCCTCGGGCTCGTGGGCGAATCCGGGTCGGGCAAATCCGTCACGTGTTATTCACTGCTGGGACTGGTTCCCCAGCCACCGGGCCGGATCGAAAGCGGTCGCGCGCTGTTTGATGGCGTGGACCTGCTGCATTGTCCCGCCGGGGATCTGCGTCGGATCCGCGGCAAACGCATCGCGATGATTTTTCAGGACCCGATGACGTCGCTCAATCCGTACCTGCGGATTTCGGACCAGCTGATCGAGCCATTGCTCATCCACGAGAAAATCTCGAAAACCGAAGCCCTGGCCCGCGGACTCGCCATGTTGGAAGCCGTCGGCATCAACGACGCCGCCAAACGTCTGCGATCGTATCCGCACGAATTTTCCGGCGGCATGCGCCAGCGGGTGATGATCGCGATGGCGTTGATCACCCGTCCCGAAATCCTCATCGCCGACGAGCCAACCACCGCCCTGGACGTCACCGTTCAGGCGCAAATCCTGGAGTTGCTCAAAAAACTCCAGGCCGATCTCGGCATGTCGATCATCTTTGTCACCCACGATCTCGGCGTGGTATCCGGCCTGTGCGATCGCGTGCAAGTGATGTACGCAGGGCGCATCATGGAAACCGCGGACACCCGGACGCTTTTTCGTTCGCCGCGTCACCCGTACACCAAGGCACTCCAGCGCTCGATCCCGGGCTTGCAGCCGAAAGGCCGGGAACTCTACACGATTCCCGGCATGCCGCCCGACCTTTCCAAGCCCATCGCCGGATGCGCCTTCGCCCCGCGCTGCGAGTACGCGGTCGATTATTGCCGGACCATCGATCCGAAACTCATCTCCGTGAACGCGGCCCAAGCCACCGCCTGCCTCCGTGTTCAAAACAACGAAATCTGACCGGAATTATGGCCACAAAAAGTCACAAAAGATCATTGGCCAATGAAACTCTCAAGGCGCCTATAGGCGCGCGGAAAACTTCCGCCAATACGATGAAATCATTTTCGTGACTTTTCGTGGCTAAACCTTCTGGGAATTTTTTTGTAACCACTAATCCACATTAACAATTCACTAATCTTCCGGATTTTTTAGCCCGCTTGCTCCACTCCTGATTAGTGTCTCATTAGTGTGGATCATTGGTTCACTCCATGTCTTCCCCCATCCTGCAACTTCACGACGTCAAAACCCACTTTCCAGTGCGGACGGGGTTTTTCTCGCACAAGCCCGCGGGAACCGTGAAGGCTGTGGACGGCGTGTCGCTGTCGGTCGCACGGGGCGAAGTGTTGGGACTGGTCGGTGAATCGGGCTGCGGCAAATCCACGCTGGCGCGGACCATTCTTCAACTCGTCCCCACGACCGCGGGCACGGTCGTGCTGGAAGGACGCAACCTGACCGCTGCGTCAGCCGATGAGGTGCGCGCCACGCGCCGCGACCTGCAAATGGTTTTTCAGGATCCCTTTGCCTCGCTCAATCCGCGCATGACAATCTTCGCCACGCTCGCGGAGCCCCTGCTCGTCCACGGAGTCGTCGGCCGGGACCGGGTGCGCAGCCGCGTCGCGGAGCTGATGGAAAAAGTCGGACTTTCATCGCGTTTCATGGAGAAATATCCGCACGAGTTTTCCGGCGGACAGCGCCAGCGCATCGCCATCGCGCGGGCGCTCGCCCTCGAGCCGAAGGTCATCGTCGCGGATGAACCCGTCTCCGCCCTTGATGTGTCGATCCAGGCGCAAATCCTGAATCTCCTCTCCCAGCTTTGTCGCGAAATGAATCTCGCGCTCATTTTCATCGCCCACGACCTCTCGGTGGTGAAACACATTTCCGACCGCATCGCCGTGATGTACCTCGGAAAAATCGTCGAACTGGGACCGGCAACCGACGTCATTGAGCAACCGCGGCATCCCTACACCCGCGCATTGGTAAGCGCAATTCCCACGCCCAACCCCGAGATCGAGCGCACGAAAAAACGCCTGGTCCTGGCCGGTGATCCGCCCTCGCCCATCAATCCGCCCGCCGGTTGCGCGTTTCATCCGCGGTGTCCTTACGCCCAGGAAAAATGCAAAGCGGTGATTCCTCCTCTCATCGCCGCGGGACCCCAGCGCGAAGCCGCCTGCATTCGACTGGATGAGATCTGATTATTTGGCGTCGATCACGTCGACCGATTGAAGTTCAGGCATATCCTTTAAGACCGGCGCGGATTTGATCACCCCTTCTTCGGGTGAACCAGTCGGAACATGGGCACGGATGATTTTCACCACTTCCGCCATGGCAGGATCCAGCTTCGTCGCCTCCACTTCTTTCAAGATCTCCCGCGCCGAAACGTTGTCCTGCACGTGCAACCGGACCAACGCAAGCGCCGTGAGCGTGGCTCCGCGATGCGGCAATGTGTCGATTTTTTTCTGCACCAAATTGACGTTGGCGACGTCTGGTTTGGCCACCGTTCCCTCCACCCAGGCCAGCACTTCATAGGCCTCCGACTGATCCGGCGTCAGCTCGATCGAGCGTTTCAACAACGTCCGCAGACGCGAGGAAAGATCGTCGGGCATGCGGTAATTGTAATCGAAACCGAAATTAAACGGCCCGAACCAGCGGTCGCTTTCCCGCTTTCCCATCTCGTAAAAAATCGCCGGATTCTCCGTTCCCGCATCCAGAGCGCGCTGCCAAAAGCCGTAGGCCTGATCCATTTCACCTTGCACCCAGGAATCCGTTCCCAGCGCCTCAAGCACCCTTGGGTTGGCCGGCACCTGCCCGGCCGCGCGCAGCAACGCGAGCCTCGCCTTGCCCGATTTGTTCGCGCGCAGGTCAAGCTCGGCCAGCCGTTCCCGGATCTCAGGCAGATCCAGGCGTCGCGATTCGTAAGTTTTCGGCGACGCGACCGGCGGCTTGGCCACCTTTACCCAAGAATAACGGCCACCTTGAACATACGCATCCAGCAGTTTCTCCATTGCCGGGTAGTCCATGCCCAGACTCTGCTGAAACATTTTTCTGCGTTCAGCCGCGCTGGCATTTTCCTTTTCATTGCGGATATAGGTCAGAAATTGAATGATCTTCTCCCGATTCAATTTGGACTGCCCATAATACCAAAAATGAAGCAGCGCCCAGGATTCCGCGTAAAATTGTCCGGTATGCGTTCCCGTGTTGTAGATGGGCGACAAATGATCGACCGCGAACAGCGTCGCCAGCGGCAACAACGGCTCACGCTGCAGCGTGTTTAGGCACCAGGGCAAGGGCCGGCCAAACTCCAAGGTGTCGGATTTGACCTGCAAACTGGAGAATAATTCCGCGAGCCCTTCATTGAACCACAAAGGAGGATCCTCTCCCGAGATCTGAACCAGATGGTGGATGTACTCGTGAAAAATGATCTGCCGGGCAGATCCATTATCCCACGTAGGGGAAAGCACGATCACTGCCCGGTCCGGCTGACCCATGTGGTAACCCGCCAGGTCATCATTACCACGCATTCGCGCATCGACATATTTGATGAAATCGCGTCGATCAGTGAAATAAAAAATCGTCAACGCGAGCGGCTGACGCTCCTTCAGTTTGACCGTGTCGAAAAACAAAGTGCGCAACAGCTCCAGATTGTACAATACCTCGCGCGACTGCTGGTCGTCGTTGCCGCTATAAAGTTCAAAATGCGGTGACTCATAACGACGCCACTTCTCCGACTCCCCGGGATATTCCTCATTTTTGCCGGCATGGAGGGAAATGGCCGCCGCCAACAAACCACCCATGATCCCGCTCAATCGTAAGACGCGAGAAAGTGGCTGATTTAATGTCATGCGAGGCCCGTTTCAAAAAAATTTGCCCGGCGAGACAAAATCAATCAACACAATCCCTTTGAAACCACCCGGCCAGCCGGCCCCGGCGGAAACAATCGCCCCGCAATCGACTGAAGCATTTCCAGTAAAATTGGGGCCGGAAATAAATTGGAAACGATAGGGCGGATTATCCTAATCCGCCGTTCAGAATAATCGCTTATCTCCACCGGTTTCGTACGCTCCCCGGCGGATTAGGGATAATCCGCCCTACCGTCGTTATATCGGTCAGGTGGGTGACACGTCCCTCGATCAGTTTAAACCGTCCAACGTACGGCCACGGTTTTTATGAAAACGCTTTAGGGTGTGATTTTCTGAACGCGATCATCCGCCGCGCTGGACAGTGCCGCCAGAGTGGGCCGGCAAAAGGGAAATCCCTGACTCCCGGCGAAAGTAAGAACCTGCGCCGATGACGCCACCAGTTTTTCGAGATTAGATGCCGCGGGACCGGATTGATTCGCAAGCACCCTTTTGGCCGCCAGGTCGAACAACGTCAGGCAGGAAACCAGCTTGAGACTGTCCGTTTCCCCTCCCATCAGTTCTCGCACCGACACACCTTGCGCCAACTGCCGCCCGACGGTGTCAGTCACTCGCAGCAACCGCTCCCGTAGCAGCGGATCAGCCAGATAATCGCAGGCCTCGTTCAAATCGGCTATCCCGTAGAATCGGGCGGTGGACGAACGCCCCAGACTGGCGAGTTGCGGAAAGATGTACCAGATCCAATGGCTCGTTTTCCGACCCGCCTGCAGTTCAGCGAGCGCGGTGTCGAAGCCGGAGGACGGATCCTGCTGCGCAGATTTAAACCGATCGAGTAACATGGCCTGTAGAGGTTTCGTGTGGGCGGGGTGCCCTCACCCCGCGAGTTATCATCTGGATCGCTCCCATTTTGCGG
>JBEHXD010000271.1:0-7312 GCA_048498875.1 Verrucomicrobiota bacterium | reverse complement strand
TCGGATGAAATGCATTTTCTGATGCTGCCGACTCATCCGTGGGTGGGCACCGGTGAAATTAGTGCGCAGCAAATCGAGAATGCCACCTTGATCGTGCCGAACAAGGCCACGCGCACCCATCAATTGATTGCCGGACATTTGCGGGGCCGCCGGATCATGATGGAACGCTACATCGAGCTCGGAAGCATCGAGTCCATCAAGGAGCTGGTGAAAAATGGTCTGGGCGTGGGCGTGGTGGCACGGTGGCCGATCCGGGCGGAATTGCAGTCGGGTGAGCTGGTCACCCGGCCCCTGGGAGAGAAACCGCTCACCCGTCAGTGGCAGGCGGTTCACTTGCGCGGCCGGCCGCTCAACGAGGCGGAAAACAGTTTTGTGAGATTCTTTCGCCGGGCCGCGAGCACCGGTGAGGAGAGCAAAAGTCCCGCGCCGGTTACGGCGCAAATCACGGCGACGTTGAGCGCGGTGGCGAGATAGAGCGACGTTCGAGCGGATGCGCAACTGAGGCCCACTATGCCGTGGTAGGGCGGATTATCCTTAATCCGCCGGTTCGATTTGCGACGGGAATCTTATCGGCGGATTAGGGATAATCCGTCCTACCGCCGAACCAAATGAATGGGAACACCGCGTGCGATGCTCAACGCACCGCGACCAATTCGGGCTGGTGCGCGCTGAATTCCGACTGGTAGAGCTTGAGCTTCTGACGCAGTCGCGCCAACTCAGCGGCAAAACCGGATGAGTTTTCCGCGGAACTCACGCAGGGCAGGGCGCCATGACGCGAAAGACAGTCGACCAGCAACGCACTTGCGGCCTCGGGAGTCAGCAAACCCCCGTCGATGAACAAATCATCGGCGCTTTTGAGACAGGGATGGAGGCCACGTGCCAGACGGACCACAGGTACTCCGTGTTGCACCGCCAGTTCGAGTCCGCGTCGGGTTCCTTCCTGGAATATGCCCCGCTTATCGCCGACACCCACGATGCCGACGGAGGACTGGTCCGTCTGAAGCTGGGCGATGCGCAACATAATCCCGAACTCAGCGGCGCCCTCACGGGAAGGATCATTGGGCGACCAGGGGGCGTCTTCAATTACGGCCACGTGCGGAGCGGCTGTTGCACTCATTCCGCCGATCATCAGCCCTGCGATCAAACAAAGGAAGTGGCGTGTCATTGCCGCTTTTTAAGCAATGCCGATGCCAGTGGGCCGAAATGTCCGGCCCGCATCGATGAACATTTTTCATCGCATTCCGTGCGGCCATAAAAAAACCGGCCCCTTGCAGGAGGCCGGTGGCAAAGAATCCGATGATCAGGACGACTTGTGTTTCGACTCGGCGTCAACGATCACCGCCCGCAACGTTTCCTGAACCGCATTGGGCTGGCGGGAAAGTTCCTCGCGGCAGATCGCCAGGACGCGTTCGTGTTGCGCGGCGTTTTGGGCCAGCGACCACTTTACGTCCTGATCGAGATTGGCGCTTCCGAGCGCAGCGAGAATGGAGCGCACCGGAGCGGTGTCGCCCGTCGCGAGGAAGGCGCCCCACTGAAGATTCAATGATGCGACGGACTGAACCTGCGCATTGGGAATCGACGGAGTGGAGTTCAAAAGTTCATCGATGCTGGCGCGGAGTGCGGGATCGCACTCGCGGGAATAGGCCCGCAGGTAATCGGCGCCCTTCGGGTTGCCGGAGTACCACAGAGCGGAGACCAGAATTCGCTGATGAGCGACCGGCAGCACTTCGTTGACGCGCAGCCAGGCGCGAACCTTGTCCGGATTCTGTGCAAAAACGGTGGCAAAAAAACCGATCGCCAGAGGCACGTGATTGGCCTCCTCGAAATAACCGCTCTTGCTCAATTCAAGCACCGCCGACGTGAAGCGGTCGGGAGCCGGCTGTTGATAATAGTTGTTCAGCCACTGTTCGGCCGAAGAGGAGGACGCCAGGGCGGAAGCCGCTGAGGCGAACGAAAGCAGCAACGCGAAGATGCCGTTGCGCAGGGACGATGAGGTACGCATGGAGGTAAGGGTATTGGCCGTCGCCAGAGCGGCGATCAGCACGCAAAACCTACTCAACGAAGCCGCGCGTGTAAAGCGGTGCACCGATGAAATGATTTCATGCAACGTGCCCGCACCATGCCCGGGAAATGCCGCCGCACATTTCTGCGTTCAGTTTCCCGGGGATGAAACCGCGGTTTGAATCAGCGCGGGTGCGGCCGTCTCCGATTTCCCCGCGAGCCGTTGGGTCAGTCGCTCCATGTAGAGATAAAATACGGGGGTAATGTAGAGAGTGAGCAGCTGGGAGACGATCAGGCCGCCAACCACCGCGATGCCCAACGAACGTCGCGCTTCCGCTCCCGCGCCCCAACCCAGGGCAATCGGCAGCGTGCCCGCAAGCGCGGCGAGTGTGGTCATCATGATGGGACGGAAGCGCACAATACACGCCTCGTAGATGGCCGCTTCCCCGGACTTGTGGTGAACCCGGCGGGCCTCGAGGGCGAAATCGATCATCATGATCGCATTCTTCTTCACGATGCCGATCAGCATGATCAACCCGACGTAACCGTAGATATTCAGCTCCTGTCCGAACAGCAGCAGCGTGACCAGGGCGCCGAAACTCGCCGAAGGCAGACCCGACAGGATGGTGATCGGGTGAATGAAATCCTCGTACAGGATGCCCAGGACCAGATAAATCACCAGCACCGCCACCAGTAACAGCAGGCCCAATCCATTGAGCGAACTGGTGAACGCTGCCGCAGTGCCCTGGAAGGAGGCATTGACCGTGGCGGGCAATTCCCTTTGCGCAAGCCGGGTGATTGCCTCGGTGGCGCTGCTGAGCGACATGCCGGGCGCGAGATCAAACGACAACGTGACCGAGGGCAGCTGGCCCAGATGCGTCACGGTCAACGGGCCGACCGTGGTTCGCGCGTGCGTGACTGCTTCCAGCGGCACGAGTTTCCCCGCGTTGTTGCGGAGATAAAGTAGCGAAAGCGAACGCGCGTCGCGTTGGTATTCGTCGGCGAGTTTGAGAATCACATAATACTGGTTGGTTGCCGTGTAGATCGTCGACACCTGCCGCGAGCCGAAAGCGCTGTAGAGCCCGTCCTCGATTTGCTGCGCGGAAATGCCAAGACTGGCAGCGCGGTCGCGATCGATGTCGACGTAAAGCTGGGGACTGGTGATGAGCAGATCCGTGGTGACGTCCACCACCATGGGCAACGCCGCGATTTTCTCCTGGAACTCGGGTGCTACGCGATAGAGCTCCTCCAAGTCGGTGCCATAGAGGGTGAATTGGTAGGTTGACGAGGATTGGCGTCCACCGATTCGAATGGCCGGGGGGACTTGGGGAAAAGCGCGAATCCCGGGCGCACCCGCGAGTTCCTGTCGCAACATCTGCGCAACCTTGCTGGCCGGCGGACGCAGCTTGTGATCGATCAACCGCAGATTGAAGCGACCCTGGTTGAAGGTGCCGCCACCTCCCGTGCTCAAGGGGCCAATGGACGACGTGTAGGCGGCCACGTAGGGATTCCGGCCAATGATTTCGGCCGCCTTCCGCTGGTAATTTCGCATCGCCTCAAATGAGGTGTCCTGAGCCGATTCGATGGCGCAACTCATCGTGCCAGTATCGTCCGTGGGAATGAATCCCTTCGGCACGGTCACCAGCAACCAAAGCGTCAGGACGATCATCAATCCGGCCACCCCCATCACCGTGACCCGCCAGCGCAGCGAAATTTGCAGCGTGCGCTCATAGGCCCCGAGCATTTTCTGAAACGCGTGCTCGGTGATCTGATAAAACTTTCCGTGAACCGCCTGATGCACGGACGATTTGAGAAAACGACTGCACAACATCGGAGTCAGGGTCAGGGACACGAATCCGGATACCAGGATGGCCGCACTGATCGTGACGGCGAATTCATGCAGCAGCCGTCCGAGAACGCCGCCCATGAAAAGTACGGGAATGAAGACCGCAACGAGTGAGATCGTCATCGAAATGATGGTGAAACCGATCTCCCGGGATCCGGCCAGGGCTGCTTCGCGCACGGGCTTTCCGAGTTCGATGTGCCGGATGATGTTTTCGAGCATGACGATCGCATCGTCGACCACGAATCCCACCGACAGCGTCAGCGCGAGCAGGGAAAGATTATCGATGGTGAAATCGAAAAAGTGCATCACGCCGAAGGTTCCAACGATGGCGATCGGCATGGCGATGCTGGGGATCAGCGTGGCGGATACGGAACGGAGAAACAGGAAGATGACCAGCACCACCAAAATGACCGCCAGCACCAGCGTGAATTTCACCTCGGACACGGATTCGCGAATCGTGATCGAACGATCATTGACGATGTCGAGGTGAATCCCGGCGGGGAGTTGGGCGCGAAAAGAGGGGAGGAGCTTTTTGACGGCGTCGACCACCTCAATCGTATTCGTGCCCGGCTGACGCTTGATCTGGAGGTTTATCGCCCGGTCCTGATTGAACCAGCCAGCCGACTTGTCGCTTTGCACGCTATCCACCACTTCACCCAGGTCGCCGAGCCTGACCGGCGCTCCGTTCTTGTACGTGACGATGACCTTCCTGAAAGCGTCGGCACTTTTCAGCTGACCGGACGCCTGCAACGTCACCGCCTTGCTTT
This sequence comes from Verrucomicrobiota bacterium, assembly GCA_048498875.1. Classification (GTDB taxonomy): domain Bacteria; phylum Verrucomicrobiota; class Verrucomicrobiia; order Opitutales; family Opitutaceae; genus Lacunisphaera. The sequence continues at coordinate 2,698 of JBEHXD010000271.1, read as the reverse complement.
GCCCGTCGAGCGTGCCGGAGGGGAGATTGACATTGCTCGTGTTGAGCGCCGTGCGCACTTCATCGATGCCGATGCCCCGCGCCGCCAGGGCACGGGGATCAAGCTGCACCCGCACGGCATATTTCTGTGAACCGAGCACCTGGACCTGGGCCACGCCGTTGACGGTGGAAATCTGCTGGGCGAGAAGCGTCTCGGCGTACTCATCCACCTCTGAAAGGGGTAGCGTGGCCGAATTGAGCGACAACTGCAGTACCGGATCATCCGCCGGATTGGTTTTTCGAAATGAGGGCGGATTCGGCATGTCTTGGGGCAGCCGGCGCTGAATGGCCGAAATCGAGGCCTGTACATCCTGGGCCGCGCCGTCGATCGAACGATCGAGGCTGAACTGCATCGTGATTTGAGTGCTACCCAGCGAACTCGATGAGGTCATCGAATCGATGCCCGCGATGGTGGAAAACTCCTGCTCCAAGGGCGTGGCGATCGCGGACGCCATGGTTTCGGGACTGGCTCCGGGCAGGTTCGCCGTCACTGTGATTGTGGGAAAATCGACGTTGGGCAGATCGTTCACCGGAAGTACGCGATACGCCATCAAACCGAAAAGCGTGACTCCCACGGTCACCAGCGTGGTCATGACCGGGCGGCGGATGAAAAATTCGGGGATGCTCACGATGCCTTCTTTTTCCGCTTGGGCCCGGAAGGTTCCGGCGCGGCTCCGGCCTCCTTGATTTCCACCGGCTTGCCTGAGGCCACGCGGAACTGGCCGTCGACCACGATGACTTCCCCCTCATTCAGGCCGCTCGCCACCACCGATTCGTTATCCACCGTTCGCGCAATCGTGACGGGCCGCAGTTCGGCCGTATTGTCATCCCTGACCACAAAAACATGCTGCCCTTTCTGCCCGTTTTGTACGGCCGCCGAAGGAACGACGAGTGCTTCCGGCGAAGCCAGCGTCACCCGCAAACTCACAAACTGGCCTGGCCACAGACGGTGCGAGGCGTTGGTGAACGTCGCCTTCAGCTTCAGGGTGCCCGTGGTGAGATCGACGGCGTTGTCGATGAAGGACAAATCCCCCTTTTCCGCGGTTTGTTCGGTTCCGGGCGGCGCGGCACTCACGGCAATGGTTTTCTCCGCCTGATAGCGGGAGAGCAGGGCAAGGTGCTGTTGAGGAACACCGAAGGTGACGTAGATCGGATTGAGCTGATTGATGGTGACCAACGAAACGGTGGCATCGCTCGCGCGGACCAGATCACCTTCGTGGGCGCCCAAACCTCCCGTTCGTCCCGCAAAAGGGGCCCGGATCGAGCAGTACTCCAACTGCAGCCGGGCCGTGGCGACGGCATTTTCGCCGACGACTACCTGGGCATTGAGCACGCGCTCGGCGACCTGAATCTGCTGGAACTGCTCCTTGGTCACCATCGACTCGAGATTCAGCGAAGAATAACGCGCCACCTGCAGCCGGGCATTTTCCAACTGGGCCCGGATCCGCTCGAGATCTGCTTCCGCGGAATTGAGCGCGTTCTGAAAGGGGCGGGGATCCAACTCAAAGAGCAACGCGCCTTGTTCCACATCCTGACCCTCCTGAAAGCCCACCTTTAAAATCGTGCCGGTGACCTGCGATCGAAGCGCAGCGGTATGGATGGCCTCCACCACGCCCACGGCATCGAGCAGCAGGGGGGCCACCTTGCGCTGGACCTTGCCCACGACGACAGGAGCCGCCCCGGTGTTTTTTCCGCCCCGTTTGTCTCCGATTGCGTTTTTTTCGCGGCAGGCGGTGAGGGCAAAAAGAACGACACTGAGAACCAGACGGATACCGATCGGAAATAAACGGGGCAGGTGAAGCATCGATGATCCGACTCAGCATGTCCGGTGCCCGGGCGGCTCATCGATCCGCTTTGATCCATGAATTAAATTTGAGGGAAATTCATCATGAACGCGGGGACAAATGACCTTCGTGGGGCACGTCATGTCGCGGTGGCATGGCATGAGCTTGCTTCAACCACCTGTTCATGTCCGTCCATTCTCCGCTTTGCGTTGTCGAGGAATCCGCCCTTTCGCCCGTCACGGCGTGGGTGATGAGGGTTATCGACTTTGGCAACCGGCGCACCCGGGCCCGGTCGATTGCGATTGTCGCAGGACTGGTGACATTGCTGGGCTGGATCGACTATATTACCGGGACCAGGGTTTCACTGGGGGTATTCTATTTGATTCCCATCGTTCTCAGCGCCGTGTGGCTTGGCTGGCGGGCCGGTTGTGCGGTCTCGTTGATTTGTATCATCGTCCGCGTGGGTGGCGACCTGCTCTACGGGGGCGACAAGAGCACCCCGCTCAGTATATTTTGGAACCGAACCGCCTTTCTCATTCTTTACGTGATGATGGTGGGATTGCTCGACGCGCTCATTTCCATGCAGAGGCAGCTCGAGTCGCGGGTGAGGCAGCGCACTGCAGCGCTGGCCGAAGCCCTGATCGTTCGCGACGAACTGCAGCGGCAACTTTTCCAGACGGCCAACCGGGAGCGCAGTAGCATTGGCCATGAATTGCACGACGGGCTGGGGCAGCACCTCACCGCCATTTCCCTCGCGGCCAAGATGCTGTCGGGCGACCTCGAGGCCGCCGGGCACCCGGCGGGGACGGATGCGCGGGCGATCGTGAAAATGATCCAGGATGGAATTGCGCAGACCCGGCAGATTGCGCGGGGTCT
>JBEHXD010000270.1:0-7313 GCA_048498875.1 Verrucomicrobiota bacterium | reverse complement strand
TCGCCGAAGCGACCCCTTCTTATGCCGACAAGGGCAGGGGACAGATTTCAAATCTGTCCCCGGGTTCATCGGGCATGGCCGAGGCAAGCACCTTCCTCTCTCGCCTCCAGTACATGCCCTCGCTGGAGACGCACGGCCTTTGGCCCGCCCAGATCACGGCGATAGAGAACCTTGAAGAATCACTGAAGCAAAACCGCCCCCGCGCCCTGATCCAGATGGCCACCGGCTCCGGCAAGACCTACACCGCCATCAGCTTCATTTACCGTCTGATCAAATTCGCCGGCGCACGCCGCGTGCTGTTCCTGGTCGACCGCGGCAACCTCGGCGACCAGACGCTGAAGGAATTCCAGCAGTACGCCTCGCCCTACAACAACTTCAAGTTCACCGAGGAGTACATCGTCCAGCGCCTGCAAGGCAGCACTCTCGACACCACGGCGCGGGTCTGCATCAGCACCATCCAGCGCATGTACTCCATGCTCAAGGGCCGAGACCTGCCCGAAGACCTCGAAGAAGAATCCATCGACAGGCTCGGCAGCCTGTTCAAAAGGCCGGAGCCCATCGAGTACAACCCGGCCATCCCGATCGAAACCTTCGACATCATCGTCACCGACGAATGTCACCGCTCCATCTACAACCTGTGGGCGCAGGTGCTGGAGTACTTCGACGCCTACCTCATCGGGCTCACCGCCACGCCCAGCAAGCAGACCTTCGGCTTCTTCAACCAGAACCTGGTGATGGAATACAACCACGAAATGGCCGTCGCCGATGGCGTCAACGTCAACTACGACGTCTATCGCATCCGCACCGCCATCACCGAGCAGGGCTCCAAAGTGGAGGCCGGCTACTCGGTGCAGATCCAGGAGCGCGAGACGCGCAAGAAGCGCTGGGAACAGCTCGATGACGATTTCGCCTACGACCCCAACCAGCTCGACCGCGACGTGGTCGCCCCGGACCAGATCCGCAAGATCATCCAGACCTTCCGCGACAAGCTGTTCACCGAAATCTTCCCCGGCCGCACCTGGGTACCCAAGACCCTCGTCTTCGCCAAGGACGATGCCCACGCCGAAAACATCGTCGAGATCGTGCGCGAGGAATTCGGCAAGGGCAACGACTTTGCCCAGAAGATCACCTACCGCACTACCGGCGCCAAACCCAAAGACCTCATCAACGAATTCCGCGCCAGCCCCATGCCGCGCGTCGCCGTCACCGTGGACATGATCGCCACCGGCACCGACATCAAGGCGGTCGAGATTGTCCTGTTCATGCGCGCCGTCAAATCCCGCGCCTTCTTCGAGCAGATGAAAGGCCGCGGCGTGCGCGTTATGAAGGCCGACGACCTGCAAAGCGTCACCCCCGACGCCCAGGCCAAGGACCATTTCGTCATCGTCGATGCCGTCGGCGTCTGCGAGCAGGACAAGACCGACTCCCGCCCCATGGAGCAGAAGCCGACGGTCAGCTTCGAAAAGCTCCTGCAGGCGGTCGCCTTCGGCAACACCGAGGACGACGTGCTCACCTCATTGGCCGGGCGGCTGGCCCGCATGGAACACCGCATCAGCAAAGACGACGACCAGCGCATTCGCCAGGCCAGCGGCGGCTACGGTCTCAAGGATCTAGCCCATCGCATCGTCCAATCACTCGACCCCGACAATCTCCCTCTCCTCCCGGGAGGAGAGGGCAGGGGTGAGGAGGGGGCCGCTCTCCATCGTAAAATCATCCAGGACGCCGTCAAGCCCCTGCACGACCCCAAACTCCGCGAACTGCTCGCCGAGGTCAAGCGCAAGAACGACCTCGTCATCGATCACGTCAGCGCCGACCAGGTCCTCGAAGCCGGCTTTTCCCGGGACGCCCTCGACCGCGCCAAAGGCATGATCCAATCCTTCGAGCAGTTCATTCAAGAGCACAAGGACGAAATCACCGCCCTGCAAGTACTCTACAGCAGACCCTATAAACAGCGCCTGAACCTGGAGGCCGTACAAGAGCTCGCCGACGCCATCGAAAAGCCGCCCTACCTGTGGAACGAATCGCAGCTCTGGAACGCCTACGCCGCGCTGGAAAAATCCAGGGTCAAAGGCGCCAGCGGAAAACGCATCCTCACCGACCTCGTCTCGCTGGTACGCTATGCCATTCACCAGGACAACGAACTCATCCCGTTCCCCGAGCGTGTCAATGCCAACTTCAAGGTCTGGCTAAACGAACAAATCCGTCATTCCCGCGCAAGCGGGAATCCAGAGCCTTTCACCCCCGACCAAATGAAATGGCTCGAAATGATCCGCGACCACATCGCAGCGAACCTCGGCATCGAACCGGACGACTTCAACTATGCGCCGTTCATCCAGCAGGGAGGACTCGGCAAGGTGCATCAACTGTTCGGCGACAAGCTGAACGCCATTATTGCAGAGCTGAACGAGACCTTGGCCGCATGAGCCGCAATTTACAATGCGTGCCATCGGTCTCTAATATGTCATTCCCGCGCGAATCAGGCATGCCCCCGCCAAGGCGGGGGCGGGAATCCAGTATTTTTGCCCTTACATATGGCGGCATGAATGGTCGCAATTTACGACCGTATCGTTTTTACGTAACGTTGGAACGGGTTAAGGAGGCAGGAAAATCATCATCCAGGGAGGGAAACATGGAAAGCGGCAAGGATGCCATTCCGGGCGGGCAGATTGAAGACCGGATATATACCGTACGCGGCAAGCGGGTCATGCTGGACGCAGACTTGGCCAGGTTGTACGGCGTGACGACCAAGCGACTCAACGAACAGATTCGGCGCAACATCGAACGTTTCCCGGAGGATTTCGCGTTTCAATTGACTAATCATGAGTTTGCGGATTTGAGGTCGCAAAATGCGACCTCAAACGAGCCGCTTCCCGGCCGTGGCGGGCGGCGTTATCAGCCGTGGGCATTCACAGAACACGGCGCCATCATGGCGGCCTCCGTGCTGAATACGCCGCGGGCGGTCGAGGTCAGCGTGTTCGTGGTGCGCGCCTTCGTGAAATTGCGGGAATTGTCCGCGACCCACAAGGAGCTTGCAGAAACTGGATGAGCTGGAGCGCAAGGTGTCAGGGCACGATCAGGCCATAGCAGGGTTGATCAATGCCATCCGGGAACTGATGACTCCGCCGGAGCCAGAGAAGAAACGCACCATTGGATTTGGTCCGTGGGAAGAAAAATGAACCGGTATTTCGGCGACAAGATGAAAACGATTGGTGTAGAACTGAACGAGACGTTGGCGGCATGAGGAAAAATGCGATCCGAAGAGTGGTGGAGCCGGAAGACGTTTCGGGAGATCCGACCTATCGGTGGCGATATCCTGTACCCACCGGCTGGAGGAGTGCGCGACTCGGTGACGTTATTGAAATAGTCCGAGGAATCTCGTTTCCAAAGGATTCAAAGGCGCATGAACCGCGCGCTGGATATGTGGCATGCTTGCGTACCACAAACGTACAGCGCGACGTCGAATGGGATGATCTGTGGTTCGTTCCGGAGGAGCATGTAAAGCGTGAGAATCAATACGTTCGCCCCGGCGATATCCTGATATCAACCGCAAACAGTTATGAATTGGTCGGCAAGGTAGCACCCGTCACGAATATGCCACACCGGGCCACATTGGGGGCATTCATCTCGCTTCTTCGGCCGAAAGAGGACGTAGACAGTAAGTTTGCTTACTATCAGATTGCGTGGTGCGATACTCAGGATCGCATACGATCAACAGCCTCAACCACGACTAATATATCTAACGTTTCGACCAAGAAACTCTCGAATATCGAGTTGGCGTTTCCGCCCCTCGACCAACAAAAACGCATCGTCGCGGAAATCGAAAAACAATTCTCCCGCCTCGACGAAGCCGTCGCCAACCTCAAGCGCGCCAAGGCCAATTTAAAGCGCTACAAAGCCGCCGTTCTCAAAGCCGCCGTCGAAGGCCGCCTCGTCGAAACCGAAGCCGAACTCGCCCGCCGCGAAGGCCGCAGCTACGAAACCGGCGAACAACTCCTGCAACGCATCCTCGAAACCCGCCGCAGCCAGTGGAAGGGCAAGGGAAAATACAAGGAACCCGCCGCGCCCGACACAACCGATCTGCCCGATTTGCCGGAGGGGTGGGTGTGGGCCAATGTTGATCAGCTAGCAGAAGTGGGTACCGGGGCTACCCCAAAACGTGATCAGGCCAGATACTATGGCGGTGACATTCCATGGGTTACCAGTGCCGTAGTGAACGATACCTTTGTCGATCATGCGGCAGAGTTTGTAACAGATGATGCCTTGGTTGAAACAAATCTCACCCTTTACCCGCCCGGTACCTTATTGGTCGCGATGTACGGGGAGGGGAAGACCCGAGGCAAATGTTCCGAGTTGCGAATTGCAGCAACTACGAATCAGGCGCTCGCGGCTTTGTGTGCCGACGAGAACGTCCGGCCATATCTAAAACAGTTTCTCGAATACAACTACGAGGAAATGCGCAAAGTCGCGTCGGGTGGTGTCCAGCCAAACCTGAATCTCTCGCTAGTACGCGCTGTTTGTGCGCCATTACCACCCAAGGCCGAGCAACGCCGTATTGTCGCCGAAGTCGACCGCCGCATTTCGCTCCTGCACAAAACCTGGGCCCAAGTAGACACCAATCTCCACAGCGCTGAGCGCCTACGCCAATCAGTTCTACAGTCGGAATTCTCCGTATCGAGTGGCGGTAGCAGTTCTAGAGCAGCACAATGAGGTTTTTGCTCGATACGAATATTCTGATTCCGCTTGAGGACTCAAAACGTCCTCTGCTACCGAGCTTGGCGAACTTTGTTCGATTAGCAAATGCCAACAGCCATGCTCTGATTTATCACCCAGCATCGGAAGATGATATTCGGCAGGATGCTGATGTCGACAGGCGGAATCAAACATTGGCCCGCCTTCGCCAATACACACCACTGGATGTTCGACCCGCATGCCCGTGGAATGTCGGTGTTACCGATCGAAACGATGCAGCAGACAACGAAATTCTTTATGCACTCCATTTGAACGCGGCACATGTCTTGGTAACCGAAGACCAAGGTATCCATAGCAAAGCTAAAGCTCGGGGATTGGTTCATCGCGTTTATACAATCCAAACTGCAGAGGATTTGTTACAGCGACTGCATGCTCGTGTTCCGGTGCAGCTGCCAAACATTGAGGACGTTCCGCTTTACAGCTTGACCCCACATCTAGTGAGCCAATTTTTTGACAGCTTAAGGGTTGGATATGCTGGTTTTAATGCGTGGTTCGAGGCTAAGGCACAAGAAGGTCGCCGTGCTTGGATAAATTGGGAACGAGAAGGTGTGCTTGGTGGCATTTGTGTCTATGCTCGACAGGATAATGAGGTGATAACAGATGCCATCACCCTTCCCGGTTCGGCCTTGAAGCTAGCTACTTTCAAGGTTGGGCAAACCAATCGGGGCAAGAAAATTGGAGAGTTGTTCCTAAAGGCTGCATTTCGATATGCAACCAACAACCGTTTGGAGAATATATTTATTCACGGCGATATCGATAAACACCACTTCTTGTTTGAGATGTTGGAGGATTTTGGCTTCGTGCACGTTGGCTCACATCCAGGTAGTAATGGCCGCGACGCGGTTTATCTGAAATCTCATCCTTTGCAGGCGCCCCCAGATCCTTTGCCGCCGTTTGAATATGTTTGTCGGTATTTCCCACACTTTCGTCATGATAGGGCAACGTCTAAATTCATCATTCCAATCAAGCCAGCGTATCACCGGATTTTGTTTCCTGATTACGATTCTCCGGCGGATCGGCAAATGGCATTATTTCGACCGCCGAATACGGCGGGCAACGCTATCAAGATGGCATACCTTTGCCATGCGCAAACCAAGACAATTAGTCCAGGTGATGTTGTACTGTTTTACCGCTCAACAGATGAGCGTGCAGTTACGAGTATTGGCGTCGTCGAGAGCTATGAAACTTTGACTGATGCGAGTGAAATCGTAGCCAAGGTGAAACGGCGTACGGTGTACTCTATGACTGACATTAACCTAATGGCGCAGAAGCCAACCCGAGTAATGTTGTTCCGATTGGTACGACATCTAGCAAATCCACTATCGCAAGCGTGGCTTGAGCAACAGCAGGTGCTCAGAGGGCCACCGCAAAGCATTACGAAGATTAAGCATGAAAAATTTGAAGCGATCCTTGCCCATGGAGGGTAACGCTGTACTGATTTCAATTCACCCGAACTATGTGGAGAAGATTCTTTCGGGTGAAAAGCGTCTTGAGTTCCGTAGGAGTTGGGCTGCAAATCAGATTAATTATTTGGTCATATACGCTACCGTGCCTGTACGACAGATTGTGGCTGTGACCCAGGTCGGACATGTATTCCGCGGAAGCAGGAATCGTTTGTGGGAACTTGCCCGAGTTAAGGGTGGAGGGATCAGCCGCCGTAAGCTGTTTGATTATATGCAAGGAAGAAAAGAGGGCGTTGCACTTGAGCTATTGAAGGTCTTTAGGATAGATGGCGGCATATCTCCTCATTCGCTCTTCGGGGATGAATTCTACCCACCACAGTCATTCCGCTATTTAAGCCAGAACGAGATTAGTAAGCTGACAGATCATTTGAGGTTGAATAGATGGGAGTGATATTTGTCGCGGGCGTCCATGGCGTAGGAAAAACTACGGCATGTGCTTGTGCGGTGCGCGCTTTGGGGCTAGCCCATTACTCAGCAAGCGGTTTGATAAAGTCTGAAAAGGCGGATTCAATTCCCGTGCAAGGGAAGGCGGTTACCGATGTTGAAGGAAACCAAGCACTTCTAATACGTGGTGCTGGAAAAGCCTGTGTGAAGCATCAAGGGCGCATAATTCTTGACGGTCACTTTACGCTGATGAAGGCGGATGGGCGAATTGAAGAAGTTGCAGTTGATGTTTTCCGTTCGTTATCGCTGAATGGCATTGTTGTCTATCACGATGAGCCGACTGCTATTGCAGAAAGGTTGCATAGGCGAGATGGTGAAAGTTATCACGTTGACGTTATTGCTAGACAGCAGGACTCTGAAGTAGCTCACGCTCAATTTATTGCCGCCGAGTTGGATTTGCCTATTGAAATACTGTCCGCGTTTGATTCCGACGCCCTCATAGCCACTATATCTCGCTGGTGGGAGCCGAAATGAACACATCTACAATCGTCCAAAAACTCTGGAACTACTGCAACGTCCTGCGCGACGACGGCATGTCGTACGGTGACTACGTCGAGCAGTTGACGTATTTGCTGTTCCTCAAAATGGCCGACGAGCGCAGCAAGGCGCCGTACAACCAGAAGAGCCCGGTGTCGGATAAGTACAGTTGGACTAGCC
>JBEHXD010000269.1:0-7353 GCA_048498875.1 Verrucomicrobiota bacterium | reverse complement strand
CACCATCTCGCCATTCAGCCAGATCTTGAGGCCGTCGTCGCTGCCAATCCTCAGCCAGGCATCGCCGGCCACCGGCACCTCAAACTCCGCGGTCGCATAGCCGACCGTGTAGTCGATATTGAGCATGCCGGGTTGCATGTTCACGAAACCCCTGTCCGATTTCACGCGCTGCCAGGTAAGCGGCGTTCCATCCACCGTTTGCTTGTCGCCCTCCTTGGGTTGAACGCTCGCGGCTCCGCCTTCGCCAAACCAATCCGAGTTGAACGCATTCATCTGCGCCGCCCGCGACACCCTGGCATCAGAAACCTGCAGCGCTTTGAATACTACCGTCCCCGCCGGCGTTTCGCTTTCCACCGTCGAGGTGAAATCGAGCTCGGAAACTTTGATCGGACGCAGCAACAGCCATTGATCAATCAACACTTCCGGGTAGCCCCCGGCGTTCAACCAGATCGTTTCCGCGTCCAGCACGGGATTAGCGGGAGGAACATCCAGCACGTAGTCCAATCCGCCTGCGACCGGCTTTCCATGATCGATCGCCGGCAGGATCACTGTTTGCCGCAGCGCCTCGGTCAAGGGAGCAACCAGTTCGGGCTGCACTTCAGCGGCGGTCGAGTGCAGGGTCGGAGTCACCTTGCCCTCGGCAGTAACTGCGAAATGAGCATTGATCCGCGTGACCCCATGTTTTCTGAGACCGGCCGCACGCAACGGGGAGCCGATCAGCAAGGGCTCGGCATGGGACTGCGCAAAAGCGATTGGGCGAATCGCCGAAAAATAATTGATGCGGTCTTTCCACCCGCGGGCATCGAGCGGACTGATTTGTGCAACCAAGTCCGACAATTGATCAACAAATTGTTTCATCGCCTCACGGTCGGTCGCCCGCGCCGCCAGCAAGGGAACGCCTTCGCGTGAAAGCAGCACCATGTTGGTCCCCTCACCCGGAACATATCGTTTCAACTCCCCCATCGCGGCTTCCTGTGAATAGTCAGCGATGAGCCACGGCATGCCCGACTGCACCGCCATTTCCTGATGCTCGGCGTTGTTGTGTCTCACGCCCAGAAACACCGTGCCCATCAATCCGGGAAAAATGCGCTGAATGCGGTGATGAATCGGCATCATGTTGAACACCATCTCCCACGACTCGCCATCGTTGTGGGAGCCGACCAGCAACAAAAGCAGTTGCGGCTCGGGCATGTTCGCCAAATCGGCGGGAACCAGGGTCTTTCCTTTCAACTGGAGCACACGGCCGATCAGATCCTGGGTGGCGGCTCCCTTGGCATTGGCCCAATTGGCCGCGAGTGGCGCACGCGGCAAAATCTCCTCGTAAAAGCGCCGGCAGTCCTCAGGCGAGAGACCACGCAGAAGGACTCTCCTACCGCTCAACGACCCTGTCTTGATCAGCCCCCAAGGCCCGATGACTTCGGTCGGCTCGCCGCGGAAACTCGCGCCCTGGGAGTCTTTCCAAGTCGAGGATTTGGCCGCCAGCGATGCGACAAAAATCAGCGGACCGAGAGAAAAAAGCACAAGCAGATGACGAATCGGCCACACCTGTGGCCGGGGAATGGAAGCGTTCATGGGGTGGGAACGTTTTTGACGTGGGGTGTTAGGAACACCCCAACCAATCGCCTTTCCCGTCATCAGGCAATCTCAGGATCAACGGTCTGCCTAGATCCCAACATTGGACGCACGTTGAAATTACCTTTCCCGTGCCGCGATGTGATCGACGATATGCCGGGCCTCGCAGGCGATTTCGCGAAGCATTCCGGTTGCGGTAACATGGAATCCGCAAAAATAGAGGCCCGGGAGCGCGGGTTGCCCGTTGAGGGGAATAGTGCGTGGCTGGTTTTGCCACCCGGACGTCTGCTCCACTTTCAAAAAATCCAGCTTGGGGCGCAGACCTGTGGCCAGCACAATCGCCTCGAAATCGGCGGAGGTTTCATCGGAAAAAATAACTCCCCGTTCCGTACAACTCTTGATGGCGGGTCTGATTTTCAGTCTGCCTGTCTTGATCAGGTTGACCGTTCCCACATCGAGAACGGGAACACGACTCGATCTGGCCACCTGAACCAACGGACCTTCGGTTGGCATTTGGAGACCATGTTTGCGCAGGTCGCCGATCGCGACGCGCAAAATCGGACGAAAGAAAAAATCAACCACGTTGGCGGGTAAAAAACTGAATGCCCTTGCCACGCTCACTATCGGAATACCCCACAGGTCACGCGGAATAATCGTAACCGGTCCCCGCATGCTCACCGTGGGCTTCGCGCCATGCTCATGGAGGTCGAGACAAATCTCCGCACCGGAATTACCGAAACCCACCACGAGCACGCGTTGGTCACGAAAAGATCCTCCATCGACGTAGTCCACACTGTGAACGACCCGTCCCTGGAAAGTTTCCTCACCCGGCAACACCGGCACATTGCGCTCGCTGCCCAGTCCGCTCGCGATCACCACGGCACGAGCCAGGCAGCGCGTTCCGGATGTGCGGATTTCCCACCGCCCATCATCGAGTGGGCGAACCGCGATCACTGCTTCGTGGAAACGTGGCCGCAGTTCGAAGGCGGTCGCGTAATCCTGCAGATAGTCCAGCACCTGCTGCCGCGAGGGATAACGGGGATGATTCGACGGAAATTCCTTGTACGGCAGTCCCGAACTTTCTTTCGGCGTATGCAGGTGCAGCCGCCGATAGTGGCGATGCCACGCGGGGGCAACCTGCCCCGAGCGTTCAAAAATTTCAAAACGAACCCCGCGACGACGCAGGCACGCGCCCACGGCCAACCCGGCCGGCCCCGCCCCGATGATGGCTACCCCGGTATCGATTGGCAGCGGAGACTCCATGCGGCGGTTTTTACCATCAATTCTGAATATCCGGTTCGACGAGCTGCGCGAGCTGGATGAGCGATTCCTGCCAGCCCAGATAACACATCTCGGCGGGAATCACCGCGGGCACACCGGCCTGCTCGATATTTATTTCGGTACCGCACAACACCTTTTTCAAGAGCACGGTCACCATGATTTCACCGGGCAGATTTGGGTCATCGAACTTGTCGGTGTAGCGTAGTTTCTCATTCGGCACTAATTCCAGGAAATTTCCGCCAAAGCTATGGGAACCGCCGGTGGTGAAATTCCGAAACGACATCTTGAAGCTGCCGCCCACCTTGGGATCGAAGCTGTGCATCTTGCCCGTATAACCAAAGGGAGGCAGCCAGCGGCACATGGCATCAGCGTCAGTGAATGCGCGGTAGATTTTTTCCGGCGTGGAACGAATAACCCGGTGAAGACGAATCGTATTGGTAGTAGACATGACAGGGATTAGTTGAAGGTGATTGTAGTTTGTTTCAACTACTCAACGAACGAACCCGGCCCGGCCGGACAGCAACCTGCCGAAAGGTGGAACGCGACCTCCGGGCGCGTTTCAGGACGCGCGAATTGATAAAAAGTGCCCGGAGATCACGTTCCACCTGAATTGCGAGCGACTCAGCGGCTTTTACACCAGCCCGGTGTGCTGACGACGCGAGGCCAGCGAAGTGATGAGGCAAACCGGACCGACCACGCCGTCGAGGATTGCTCCCGGGCGGTTGATGGCCAGCAGATCGACCATCCATCCGTGTGTGGCGGACACCGCCCACAGCACCGCCACGGCGCTGATGATCGTGCCGAGAAAAGCAAGGTAGCCGACAGGACGAATTCCGCCCATCCACCACGCACCCAAACCGAGCACGAGATGAATAATCGCCCGCGTGTGATTGATGGTCAGTACGCCAAAAACCTGTGGACTAAACAATCCCCAGGCACCTTCCGTCACCAGAAAGGCGCCGACCAACAGCACGACGAATCGCGCACCGCTCGCGTTATTGCTCATGAATGGTGAGACCGCTGTCTTCCCAGACGGTTCGCCATCGGCAACTACGAGCACCCACTCCCGACTCCCTGATAACGGAGGGCCTCAACGGCATCTACCACTCTACCGACCGCCGCCCTCCGCCAAATTTCGTCCAATTCCGTGCTGCAAACCGCGTAATTCCGCCAGACCGCGCAGGCGTCCGATCAAGGGATATCCCGGGCAGGTTGGCTCGGCGCGCCGGAAATCATCGAGAATCTTGTGTCCATGATCGGGACGAAACGCGATCTGCCAGTCGGCTCGTTTTTCCGTCCGCCGCCGGTATTGCTCCTGCAGCAATGCGCGCACCACCGGGTACATGTCGGCGTTGCCCGCCAGATGGGCGCCCTCGAAGAAAACCCCGTCCGACGCGTGCACCACGTTGCGCAAATGGGCCGCGTGGATCCGTGGGGCAAACCGGCTCGCGATGCCGGCCAGATCGTTGTCAAGGCGCGCCCCGAGCGAGCCCGTGCAGTAGCAAAGACCGTTCGCTGCTTCGTCGACCATGGCCAGAATGTCGGCAATATCCTGGGCGGTGGAAACAATGCGCGGCAAACCGAGCACGGGAAACGGCGGATCATCGGGATGAATCGCCAGACGAACGCCGGAGGCGGCGGCGACCGGAACCACCGCGGTCAGGAAAAGCCGGAGATGCTCCTGCAATTTTCTGGCGTCGATCGCCGCGTAACGCGCCAGCATCGCGCGGAGATCGTCGAGACTGACATTCCATTTGACCCCGGGAAAGAGGTTCAACGTCTGTTGGGTAAAATGATCCCGGCCGGACGCATCGAGTCCGTCCCAGAATTTCCTGGCAGCGTCCCGTTGCGCCGGCGTGAAATCCGCTTCCGCTCCTGGACGCGCCAGTGAGAAAAGATCGAACGCCGCAAACTTCACCGGGTCGTATAACAAGGCCTCGGCACCGTCAGGCAGGCGGTGATGCAAATCAGTGCGAACCCAATCGAGCACCGGCATGAAATTATAAACCACGGTTTGGATGCCGGCCGCACCCAGGCGCCGCAGCGTCGCCTGATAGTTCGCGATGTGCCGGGCAAAATCTCCCGTGCGGGTTTTGATCGATTCATGAACCGGAACGGATTCCACCGCCGTCCAGCGCAATCCCGCGCGTGCGATCAAATCGCGTCGTTCTTCAATGGCAACCTGTGGCCATTCCTCCCCATAGGGAATTTCATGGAGCGACGAGAAAATGCCCGTGGCCCCGGTCTGCCGGATTTCCGCCAGCGAAACCGTGTCCGCCGGGCCAAACCAGCGCATGGATTCCTCCATTAAAAAAGGAGCAAAAGTAGTCATTAAATGAACTGCAGGAAAAACCGATCAGGGCGTGGTTTCAAATCACATAATAGTGATTAATTTCATTCTAACATTGGCCAACAGCCACACACGGCTGCATGGATCCTTCACTGCGTTCAGGATGACAAAGCGAGAGTTTTGAATCATGTCAGTTGCTTAAGGAGAGGACGGCGGCCCGAGATAACTCGGGGTGAGTCCGCCCAGATCGATGACAAACTTGTCGAGCACGACTCCGGGATCGATTCCATGGAAATGCAGAGTGTGACTACCCGGCTTGGCCACGTGCAACGTCGCCTTGGCCACCCGCGTGGCATCGAGCACGCCCTGCGACCAGCCGGCACCGCCGTCGTCCACCTCCAGCGACACCAGTTGCGGCGCAGCTTTATCGAGACTGATCCCGATCCGCAGTGCATGGCCGGAAATTGCGTGGGTGGGCAAAAGGTACAGTTGCACCGCGAAATCACCGGCTTGGGGAATGGTAATTTCATAGTCGAGCCGCGGTGCTTTTTCCGCGGCGTCCGCTAACTCCACGGACGCAAACCTGGCCGGAAGCATCGTCACCGCCCGGCCGGTCCGGCCAAGACCCGGAACAATTTTCCAAGCCCTGTCTCCGCGAGGTACGCTGGACGTGAATTGCGCTGCCTCGCGTGCAATAAAACTGCCCGCAGCCGTCGAAGGCACCGGCGGGCGTTTTCCTGCCGGGAGCGACCAAGGCTCCAGTCGCATGGTCGCCCAATCGGCGTCGGCGGGCTCGAGCGCCATGAGGCCGCGCCACTTTCCCTCACTGAGTGTCTCGTTAAAGAACCGGGTCTCTTTGGTCAGGGCCGCATCCGCCGCCTGCGCGACCGCTCCATTTCCCCGTTCTCCTTCAAAATAGCGACGGTTGGCCAGCGCCGAGCCGACCACCGGATAATAAACCAGTTGATAAAATGCCGCCTTCTTCGACGGCGCAATTTTCCCCTCGAGCGCCACCACGCGCGCTTTCAGGGCATCGAAGGCATCGAGCCGTTTTTGCGCTTCCTCATCCGTGAGCGGACTCGGCACGTGTGCCTGACGGCTCCGCCACCACTGCAGATGTTCCGGCTTACGTTGGAAATTCAACAGGTAGTACTGCCCGAGGATGGAAGCGATTTCGTCGGCGTGCTCCCGATCTAGGTTCCGCGCCGCGTAATCCGAAAGATAGCCGGACAGATTGTCTTCGCGCCAGCGGTTGATGTCCCATGCCATTTGCATGAAAAATTCCGTGGTGATTTCCGACGGCTTCAGGTCGCCCACATTCACGATCCAGATGCGATCCGCACCGTAGTCATAGGCCTTGCGCATCTCCTCCCACACCAAAGCCGGTGGCGTGGTGGCGAGCCAGAGGTAGGAAAGCGGCGAGCCGAGATAGGACAAATGATAGTAGACGCCGAATCCCCCACTCCGCTTTCGCTCTTCGGGTGTGGCAAAGTTGCGGACGTAGCCAAAATTGTCGTCGGGCCAGACGATCGTGACATCATCCGGCACGCGCAGCCCCTGGCGGTAAAGACTCAACACTTCCTTGTAGGCGCAGAACATCTGCGGGACCTGTTCCATCTCCGGCCTGATGTAACGCGAAATCAGCGCCCGCTGGTCGGCGAAAATCTGTTCGAGCACCCTGATGCGCTCCGCGTCGGTTTTCGGACCCTGCATGTTGGAATCATGGATGCCCCGCATCCCGAGCGTATAGATGTTTTCAAAACGCCCGTTTTCAGCGACGCGCTTCTCCCAATAATTGAGTACGCCATCGCGATTGGTCACGTAGTTGTAGTCTTCGTGCGGGGCAGTCCATTCGCTCACGTTGTTCCGCAACATCGGCTCGGCGTGAGACGACCCCATGACGATGCCGTAATCGTCCGCCACCTGTTTGTCTTCCGGAAAATAATTGAACGCATGCGTCGACGGATGCATCGCCGGCCAGAGCGTGTTGGCCTTGAGGCGCAACAGGAGTTCAAAAATTTTGGCATACGTCCGGGGCCCGATGTCACCCGTGGCGGGGTCGAAGGTCTTTGCCGCCCACGGTTGAAGCCCCCAATCCTCATCATTGATGAAGATTCCGCGATATTTGACCGAAGGTGGACCGAAACGGCGGGTTCCTCCCGCAATGGTCAGCGCACGCTTTTTTTCCGGCGCTACGTCGGCCCACCAAT
>JBEHXD010000268.1:0-7364 GCA_048498875.1 Verrucomicrobiota bacterium | reverse complement strand
CGTTTCAGGAGAACACGGACATGTATGAAGCCACTAGCTAGAATCTTTACGTAGTTGTCTTTTGTAATTCCAGACTCTCTCTGAACGTCCGATCCGATGAGGCGGTTGTTTGCTAGATAATTTATTGCCCAGAGGGTATCTTCTTCGAGAAACCCAAACCAATTCATTTCATCGATAAGTGAACTGACTCGTCTGTACCCTTCGATTCCGAGTTCACCTTGTTTTTTGCGGCTTTGAGCGAGAAGGTTCAGAACCAGACAAAGTAGGAAATTGTTTGTTGATGAACTCTCTGGATCTATCTCAAAAAGATTTACGATATAACCATGATTGCGTGCGTAGTATTTGTGTTTTGTGCGCATCAAAATGCGAATCACTAGCCACTCATGTAGCCTGATTTCACGCGGTGAAACTCCTGCTTGAAAAATAATATCGTCTGTCAGGTGGCCTGACATAAGTATTTCAGAAAACATTTGGAGGGCTAGTCGTACATCTCGCCCGGCGAGTGCTTCTAGGATAGCTCGGATCTGGCGCGTTGGGTGAAAGAGCGCTTTGTAAATGCCAATCAAAAATCGGCCGACGTCATTCCCCGCATATTCTACGCGAGCACCGTTTGGAAGTTCGAAGATTTGTCTATCGGATACATCTTTGGCTAGATCGCTAATAATCAACTCGAGCCTTTTCTTCGCGACATCGAGAAATCGGGGTGGATTTATCCTGAAGGCAAATGGGGTTAGATATGCGTCCAGAGGTGGTTCATTGCGGAAGCGATCATACGTTTCATCGCGCATGCATAGTATTGCGAAAGTCTTATATGCCGCTCTGAAATATTGAACTGACTGAAATATGTCTAGTTGCTGCTGATTTTCCCTGCGATCCGCATTATCGAAAACAACAACAACTCGTTTTCCGCAATCACCGATATAATACCGAAGCACATTTTTTAGAAAGTTTTCTGGATCTGAGCTCCAAGCAACCAAGTCATCTGCAATTCGACGGTCAACTTCGGTTTCGGAGAGTTTGAAATAGGCTCCTTTTTTTCGCTTAAGAATATCAGGAGAAAAATACCGGCAAAGCATTTCGTATTCGTCGAATTTTTCTAGTTCGTTTCGTCGTTTAAGATCCTCGAGTACTTGTTGTGCGATCCACCGATTGATTGCCGTCAAATCCGCTGGGGCTTGGTTGAAGTCAACAAAAGCCCAGAGTGAATGTTCGCGAACGAAGCTGTCTTGGAGGTGGTAATAGTATCGGTCGATAAACATCGACTTGCCAGCACCGACGTTGCCTATGACTAGTAACAAAGCGTCCGGTTGTATTTTAGCATGATCGATGGCGGTATGGAGCGCTTGGGTAAACTCCTGTGCGTGATTCTTTGTGGTGGCGACGTCAGCAAACGCGGGAAACCGCCGCTTCGACAAATTGTCTTTTAGCAGGGTTTCCAAGACAGCGTTATAGTGTGTTATTTCGCTCGATGAACAGTATGCGCGTTCAACGAGCTCTTGGTTTGTACGCGTCGCATCCGGACTGAAATATTTTTTGAGTAAGGGAACGAGTTGAGCGGCGAAGCGATTTGGAGGAAGCTCTGCGTTTTGCTTGGAAGGCCCCCCGATTATTTTTAAGGCCTTGTATCTGTACGATGGATTAAGCTTGGCTCTTGCATTGGATGCGTGGGTTACGAGGGTTGTTCTTCCGCACGTCTGTCGAAATTCTTCGAATTTTGAAGACCCTGGGATCGCATCCTCAAATGAAAGTAGTGTTGGTTGGGAATCCCAGCGACCGTAAAGTATCGAGTGGCCATTCGAAGCGATGACGATCTGAACTGGATTTAACTCAGGTGGGTAATGTTTGTTGATCTCAAGTGCATATAACTGCGCTTCTCGAAATCCGTCGTGTACGTTTTCGGCGGGTGCCTTTGCTTCGATCACTGCAACGGGCAGGGCGGAAAGCAGAACAATGTAGTCGGGGTAATAACCAATTTTCTTTGCTGCACCTTTGTCGATATCAAGTGGCTTGAGGTACTGCTTTGTCTTGATTTCTTGGTCGCCAAAGTTGAGTGAGGTCGTCTCATGCAAAAGACGATAGATGAATTTTTGCTCGACATCGCTCTCCGTAGTCAGAGCGGTTTTTTCGCAAAATGTACTCATTGACGCTTAGATGTTTTGAGAGGGTATTAAAAAAAGGCAGCCGTTGCCGGCTGCCTTTTTGGTTTGGAGATGATTAACGATATTCCTCGTTGGTCATCGCGTTGATGATTTTGAAGTTTTCCACGTGGTAATTTGGGTCGGCGCGGAATGCCAACTTGATGCCGTAGGTTTTTTCGATGCGGACGAGCAGTTCGGAATCTTCGACGCGCAGGCGGTCGAGGATCGACGGGTGAACGTGGATGCGCAGTGCGTATTCCTTGCCGTCTTTCCGGGCCTGGAGGCGGCGGGCGACGGACGAGAGTTTGCGCTGGAGCTCCACGGACATCGTCGTCGCGGACTTCACGATCCCGCGGCCGCGGCAGTACGGGCAGCTGGTGTAGATGTTCGCGGAGAGCGATTCCTGCTGGCGCTGGCGGGTCATCTGCATGATGCCGAGCGTCGAAATGGGCAGGATGTGCGTCTTGGCCTTATCCTCGGCCATGAGCTCAATCATTTTGTCGTACACCGAATTGCGGTGCCGGCGTTCCTTCATGTCGATGTAATCCATGATCACGAGGCCGCCGATGTTGCGGAGCCGGATCTGGCGCGCGATTTCCACCGCAGCTTCCATGTTCACCTGGAAGATCGTGTTCTTTTCGTCGCCGGAACGGGACTTGTGCGAGCCGGTGTTCACGTCGATCGAGATGAGCGCCTCGGTTTCGTCGATCACGATTTCACCGCCGGAGGGCAGGGTGACGCGGCGCTGGAAGGTCTGCTCGATCTGGCGCTCGATGTTGAAGCGCTCGAAGACCGGGATCGCTTCCTTGTAGTACGCGATCTTGCCGCGGGAGCGGGAGGAGATTTGCGAGACGAGTTCCTGCGTGCGCTTGAAGTCGTCTTCATTGTCGATGAGCACGCGGTCGATGTCCTCGGTGAGGAAATCGCGCACGGTGCGCTCGACGATGTCGGGTTCCTGGTAAAGGCAGGACGGCGCGCGGTCGGCTTCCATCTTGCGCTGGATCTCCTTCCACTTGGTGAGGAGCAGATGGAGATCGCGGACGAAGTAGCGCGGTTTCTTGCCTTCGCCGGCGGTGCGGACGATGACGCCCATGCCTTCCGGAATGGTGAGCTCGTTGATGAGCGTCTTGAGGCGCTTGCGCTCGGCCTGATCCTCGATCTTGCGGGAGATGCCGCAACCGTCGGAGAACGGCGTGAGAATGAGGTAACGTCCAGGGAGCGAGAGATTCGTCGTGGTGCGCGGACCCTTGGTGCCGATCGGGCCCTTGGTGACCTGAATGACAATTTCGCTGCCGGGCGGGTAGAGTTGCGGGATGTCCTTGACGGTCGGCTGCGCGGGGCGCTGCTGGCCGGAGTCCTTCTTTTTGTTCACGCGCACGACCTCGACGGAGGAGTCGGCGGCGGCCGGGAGCATGTCCCAGTAGTGCAGGAAGGCGTTTTTGTTATAGCCGATGTCGACGAACGCGGCTTTCAGGCCCGGGTCGAGATTCTTGATGCGGCCCTTGTAGATGCCGCCGACCATGCGGCTGTCGGATTCGCGTTCGATCTCGAAGCGGTCGAGCGTGCCGTCGACGAGGAGCGCGACGCGCTTCTCGAGCGGTTCGGAATTGATGACGAGTTCGCGGAACGTGCCTTTTTCCTTGCGGAAGATATTCAGGATTTTCTGGAGGAAGGGCCGGTCGGCGGCGCGTTCCTTGGATTCCTTGCGGAGCTGGTCGGCAGTGAGTTGTTCGGTGTTGGACTGTGGGGGCGGATTGGCGAGTTCTTCTTCATAACGTGCGGCGGCGTCCTGTGGGGAGGAGCCGGGGTTGGTTGGATTGTCGTTCATGTTGGGGTTGATCCCGTCTGGGTGTTGTTGGCACGGGGCGCGGGTGCGCAGCGGGCTGCGTGCAGGAAATTCCGGCAGAGCGGTCCATATCGCGTGGCAGGAGATTCATGTTAGAAGTCCCTCCGAAAACGATAGACGCTTTGAACCAGTCCTTGCAGGAAGCAGCAGCTGAGCACGAACGTGCCGCCGTAGCTGATAAATGGAAGCGGTATACCTTTCACCGGCACGAGGCCGATGGTCATGGCGATGTTGACGAACACATGCACGGTGATGAGCACCGTGACGCCCAGCGCGATAAGCGTGCCGAAACGGTCGCGAGCCATGCCCGCGATCCGCAGTCCATTCCACAACACCACGCCAAACAGACCAATGACGGTGATGCTTCCCAAAAAACCTCGTTCCTCCGCGATGACGGAGAAGATAAAATCGCTATGCGCGACCGCGCGCGGCAGGTAGCCCAGTCTGGCCTGGGTGCCCTCGGTCCAGCCCTTGCCGGTTAACCCGCCCGAGCCGACAGAGATGAGCGACTGTCGGCTGTTCCAGCCGATCCCCAGCGGGTCGACCTTGTCCGGCATGGCGAAGGCGAGCACGCGGTTGCGCTGATAATCGTGCAGTGGCAGCCACGAATGCTTTTCGTATTCGCCGCGATCATGCAGATAGCTCAGGTGATTCGTCTCGATGAAATCGGCGTAGCGCCAGACATCCAACGCGACAATGCCTACGAGCAGGGCAACGATGCCCAAGGCCGCAGCAAAGAAACGCATGGAGAGATTGGAGACATAAAGCATGGCAAAGACCATCGGGGCGATCACAAGCGCGCTACCGAGATCAGGTTCCGCAATTATCAACAACATGGGAATCCCCACGGCAAGGGCCAATTTGATCAGAACCTCCAGGGAGTCGCGCACGGTGCCCAGTTTGTTGCCCGTCAGGATGGAGGCGGTGGCGAAAAGCACGGCGACCTTGGCCACTTCCGAGGGTTGGAAGGCGCCGAGTCCGGGGATGTCCAGCCAGCGCCGGGCGCCCATGCCGTGGGTGGTGCCGAGGCCCGGAATCAGCACGATCGCGAGGCAGGCGAGGGCCATCAGGTAGACCCAGTGGGCGTACTTGAGCCACAACCGGTAATCAAGGAGCGACGTGGCGAAGTAGACGACGGCCCCCATGCCCATCCACATGGCCTGGGTGATCCACTGACGCTGGTCGGTGGCGTATTGGGCGCTGTAGATAAAGAAGAGCCCGAACGTGGACAGCATCACGATGCACGCGGGCATGAGCCAGTTGTAGCGCTCGCGGGTGGTGAGCTTGAAGAAACTGGCGAGATCGAGGGCGCGGATTAACTTCACGTAAGGGGAATAGCCGCCACTAAACACCCGAAGGGTCCGCTGGCAACGGCGCAATCATCACGGAGACGGATTTGGCCCGCGAAACACACGAAAGGGCACGAAATTGAACCACGGAAAACACTGAACACACAGAAAATTGATTCAGGTTTAGAATTCCGGAAGGTTTGAACCACTAATCCACACTAATGAGGCACTAATTTAAAAACCCGGGGATTTGGCTTGGGATCAGTGAGTATCAGTGGCCATCAGTGGTTAAACCGCTTGGAATTTTAAGGTAGGGCGGACTATCCTTAGTCCGCCGTGAACGGGGTGCTACTACAGACGGAGACCGAATTAACCACGGAAAACACTGAACACACGGAAAATGGATTAAGGGTTTGGTATCATCGGAGGATTTGAACCACTGATTGCACTGATGGGCACTGATTAAACCTCAGAGTTTTGGGGTTCGGATTAGTGAGGAATTAGTGGCCATTAGTGGTTAACTATTCCGGGGGTTTGGGAACTGGGGGTTTTGAACCACTAATCCACACTAATGGGGCACTAATTTAGATCTCTTGGGATTGGGGTTGGGATCAGTGAAGATCAGTGGCCATCAGTGGTTAAACTGCCTGATTTTTTAGCCACGAATAGTCACGAAAAGGATTTTGGGTTTAGGCGTGGATGTGCAGAGCGCTAATAGGCGCTGCGGGAGTGGTTAGGGAAAAGGGTGAACCACTGATTGCACTGATAAATTCCTGGGATTCGATTCGTGGGGTATTAGTGACCATTAGTGGTTAAAACTGTTTTGGGATTGGTCGGATCAGCGGGTCTCGACGAAGATTAGCGGTTTAACCAGTTGATTTCTTTGTGCCTTTTGGTGGCAAATCATTCGGTTTGGTCTGTTTTGAGGTGTTGCCAACTTGCGGGACACCAATAACGTCGCGGCCCCTGAGATGCTGACCTTCATCGCAGCCAATCCACCACCGGTTTTAGTCCAATCGAGTGCGGCCGAGCCGTATTTGTGGGCTTTGTTCGCGTCTGGAGTCGTCGGAGCGGCGGGTGGCTTCATCGCGGTGTGGTTTATCATGCGCCAGACCCGCCGGTTGGCGGAAAACAACGCCCAGTCCCACCTCGAACTGGCCAAGCGCGAGGCGGCGGTGGCTTCCCAGGAACTCGTCAGCCGGGCGGAGGAACAGATCCGCACGCGCGAGTCCGAACTCAACCGCGATCTGGACCGCCGGAAGATCGAAATCGAAATGATGCTGCGCGAAATCCGCTCGCACGAGGAATCGCTGGCCTTGCTCGACTATCAATTGGAACAGCGGCAGGAGCGGCTGGCGCGCGAGGCGAATGCGATCAAGACCGCGCGCGACGCGATGCGCGACCTCTCGAAGAGCCTGCGCAAGCGGCTCGAGGGCGTGGCATCGCTCGACGGCGAGGAAATCCGCAAACAGCTGCGCGACGAGGTGACTTTCGAGTGTCAGGAAGAGTTGCGGGCACTGCGCAAGGAACTGCTGGAACGCTCCGAGCAGGAAGTGGTGCAGGAGAGCAAACGCATCCTTGTCGCCACGATGCAGCGCCTGGCCAGCAAACCGAATAACGATCTCACCGCGACGATTGTCCAGCTGCCCAGCGAGGAAATGAAAGGCCGCATCATCGGTCGCGAAGGGCGGAACATCAAATCGTTCGAGGCGGCGACGGCGACCACGCTCCTCATCGATGAGTCGCCGCAAATGGTGTTGATTTCCTCGTTCGATCCCGTGCGCCGCGAGATCGCGAAGCTGGCGTTGGAAGGCTTGGTGAAGGATGGACGGATTCATCCGGCAAGCATCGAGGATTTTGTCGGACGTGCGCGGCAGGAAATGGATCTGCACGTCGCGCAGATCGGCGAGGAAACGGTCGATCGTTTAAAAATTTCCGGGCTGCATCCCGAAGTGATCAAGCTGCTCGGACGGCTGCGATTTCGGTTTTCGTATACCCAGAACGTGCTCGATCACTCGATCGAGGTCGCGCAGCTCTGTTCGATGCTGGCGTCGGAATTGGGACTCGAACCCAACGTCGCGAAGCGTGCGG
>JBEHXD010000267.1:0-7372 GCA_048498875.1 Verrucomicrobiota bacterium | reverse complement strand
CGCTCCCCGGCGGATTAGGGATAATCCGCCCTAACGCCGTCGTTTGCTGGATGAGGGACGCGTCCTAAATGCAAAACCCGGCCTTGTGATGAAAAGCCCGAACGCTATCACGTTCCCATGCGGCTTTTTGCGATTACGATATTTCTCAGTGCCTTTCTCTTGTTTCAGGTTCAGCCGCTGATTGGAAAATACATCCTCCCGTGGTTTGGCGGCGGGCCGGGCGTTTGGACGACGTGCCTGCTTTTCTTCCAAACGGTCCTGTTGGGTGGCTATGCGTACGCCCACGTGATTTCCACGCGGCTGAAGCCGCGAAATCAGGCGTGGGTGCATCTCGGGTTGCTGGTCGTGGCTCTGGTGTGGTTGCCGATCAACCCCGGGGTCAACTGGAAGCCGGCACCGGGAGCAGAGCCGGTCACTTCCATTTTGCTGCTGTTGTCCGCGTGCATCGGCGTCCCGTATCTGACGCTGTCTGCGACCGGACCCTTGCTCCAGCGCTGGTTCAGCCTGGCTCATCCCGATGTGCCGCCCTATCGACTGTATTCCCTGTCGAACGTGGGTTCGTTGCTCGCGTTGTTGAGTTATCCTTTCGCCATCGAACCGTTTTTGCCCCGATCGCTTCAAGGCCACGCCTGGTCGGGAGGCTTTGTGGTTTTTGCGTTGGTGTGTGGTGTCTGTGCGTGGCGCATCCGGGGATTTGCGGTCGCACCGGAGAATGCCTCCGGCGGGGCGGGAGTTGCGGAGGCGGAATCAGCCACCGGCCCGCTCAACCAGTTCATGTGGATGGCGCTGCCGGCGGTTGCGTCGATGTTGCTGCTGGCGGTCACCAACAAGCTTTGTCTCGACGTCGCCGTGGTGCCGTTTTTGTGGATCGTGCCGCTCGCGCTTTATCTGCTCAGTTTCATCCTGTGTTTCGATCACCCGCGCTGGTATTCGCCCGGATTTTTCAGCGCGCTTTTCGCGCTGGGGTGCGGGGTGATCTGCTACTTCCTGACGCTGCGGTCCGTCCATCTTCCGCTCCAGGTCACGGGATATGCGCTGACCCTGTTTGCGGCCTGCATGCTTTGTCACGGTGAACTTTTCCGGCTGCGTCCCGGATCGCGGCAGCTGACGCGTTATTACCTTTTTATTGCGGCGGGTGGGGCGGTGGGGAGCCTGCTGGTGGCCGTGGTCGCGCCGCTGGTGCTGCCGGATTATTTTGAACTGCAGATCGGACTTACCCTGCTGGTTTATCTGATCGGGGTGCTCAGCCTGCTCTATCGGTCCAAATCGCTCGCCAGCGGTGTGGCGGCGGGCGTGCTCGCCTCGATCGTGGCTGTGCCGGCGTTGCGTGCGTCCGGGACGAACTTCATCGAGTGGATTTTCTCCTTCGTCATTCAGCTGGGTTTCTTTTTCCGGCAATACTGGGGTGAGATCCTGTTTGGATTTATTCTCCTCGTGGTGTGTTTCCGGGAGGGCCGGAGGATCGGGACCGGCCCGTGGCGGCGCGGAAACAGTGCCTTTCCGCTGGTGATGACATTTTTGATCGGGAGCATCTTTACGGTCCAGATCACCGATGACCGGCACAACCTGATCGAGTCCGTGCGAAACTTTTATGGCACGCTCAAGCTCCGCCAATACAATGCCACGGAGCCGGCGAATCATTTCTATCTGCTTTCGCACGGCGAGACGACGCACGGCCTGCAGTTTGTCAATGAGCCGCGACGCGGGCAGCCGGCCAGTTATTACGGGGCGACGAGCGGCGTGGGACGCGCGATCGATCTGCTGCCCGGCAACCGGCGCATCGGTGTGGTGGGACTGGGTTCGGGCACGCTCGCGGTTTACGGACGGCCCGGCGACACGGTGCGGTTCTACGATATCAATCCCGCGGTCGTGCCCATCGCGCGCGACCGGTTCACCTACATTGAGCATAGCGCCGCCAGGGTGGACATCATCCTGGGGGATGCCCGGCTTTCGCTGGAAGACGAATTGCGCCGGGGCGAATCGCAACAGTTCGATTTGCTCGCGCTCGACGCGTTCAGCAGCGACGCCATTCCGGTCCATTTGCTGACCCGCGAAGCGATGGCGATCTATCTGCAACATCTCAAGCCCAGCGGGATTCTGGCCGTGCACGTGTCGAATCGCTATCTGAATTTGAAGCCGGTGGTGGCCGGACTCGTGCGTCACTTTGCGCTCGAATCGCTGATCGTCAGCGATGATCCCCCTTCGGAGCAATGGTGGCAGTACGGCAGCGATTGGATTCTGGTGACGAAGGACAGGAAATTCCTGAAAGCGCGGGAGTTTGCCGATGCGACGGAAATACAGGAGGAGCATCCCAAGGTGGTTGAGTGGACCGACGACTACGCGAGCCTGGCGGCGGTCGTAAAATAACCCCGGACTAAAATGGTTGACCACGGATTTCACGGATCGACACGGATGGGAGGAAAATCATGAAGGAGGCAATTGGCAGGCAGGGTGCATTATTTCCAACGCGTCGTATTCAATGCGCGGCGAAAATTTCAACGGCGGATAAAAAAATCGCCACACCACCAAGGCTTGAAATGGAAGAAGCCGTGCCCATCGGTGTAATCAGTGGTTGGATCGAATTTTTCTCTACGACCCTGTTGGTATTTTCGATCCCCATTACTGCATGAACTCGCGGGCGGCTGTCTCCACACTGTTTTTCTGCAACGGCTTTACCATGGGAGGATGGGCGCTGCAGGTGGCGCTGGCGCAGAAACGCCTGCAGGCGGATCTCGGGTGGTTTGGCGTGGCATTGATGGGCCTGGCTGTCGGATCGATTGTGGCGATGCCGGTCGCCGGCGTCATGATCGGGCGTTTGGGAAGTGCCCGGGTACTGCGAAGCGTGACACCGCTTTGTTTTGCGGCTTTTCTCCTGCCCGTGATTGCGCCCAGTCTCCCGCTTTTCGCGCTGGCTTTGGTGGCGTTTGGAGCGGTCAACGGTTCGATGGATGTGGCCATGAACGCACATGGACTCGCGGTGGAGGGACTGCTCAGGCAACCCGTGATGTCGGGGTTTCATGCAAGGTGGAGTCTCGGTGGGCTGCTGGGCGCGGGATTTGGCGCACTGGTGTTGGCGCGGCTTGCCCCCTGGCAGCATGCAGCGATCGTGGCGGTGCTGATGATAATGGCTACAGCCTTCATGAATCGATTCCTGCTGCCGGCCAGCGCGGACAAGGGGCCGGCCGCCGCCCATTTCGCCTGGCCCACGCGTGGCACCATCGGCCTTGGGCTTTTGTGCTTCATCGCGTTGATGGGCGAAGGGGCGGTGATCGATTGGGCGGCGATTCATCTCCGTGATACCTATGCGGTCAGCGGTCAGGCCGCCGGGCTGGGCTACGCGGTGTTTGCCGGCGCGATGGCAGTCACGCGTTTTGCCGGCGATAAGTTCCGGGCCCGGTTTGGCGCGGTCGTCGTGGTGCGGGTCAGTGCCGGGGTTACTTTGCTCGGAATGCTTGGTGCGATCGTGGCGCCCTGGGTTTGGCTTTCGATCACGGGTTATGGCCTGGCCGGGCTCGGCATCGGCAATCTCGCGCCAATTTTGTTCGCTGGTGGCGGACGCCGGGAACCGGATAATCCCGCCCGGGGTATCGCTGCCGTGACCACGCTCGGCTATGCCGGATTTCTCGCGGGGCCGCCGCTGATCGGCTTGATCGGTCACTCGCTGGGGTTGCGGCTGGCGCTGGGCGTCATCGTGGCTGGCATGGCGATCATCACGACCACCGCGCGCGCCGCCGCCAGTGTCGATGGTTAAAAGGAACTTATTCCGGTCGAAATTTGAGAGCCCTTCCTGATTTTACCCCATCAATCGGTCGAGCGTCTGGCTGAAAGCGGTCACATCGACGGTGAAATCGCTCGGACTGTTCCAGGTTTGCCCCGGCGGATGAAACGTCTCGCGGTCGCTTTTGCCGATCAGGCAGTCGTAACCGAGGCCACCATGCACGGCCATCGTGTAGAAAAAAGGATAGGCCTGGTCGCTGGGCACCAGCTCCAGCACTTTGGTTCCCGGGCGGCAAAAAGCGAGGTTGGCCAGCGCCGCGCCGTGCGGACCGACGATGAACTCTGCTTCGTGAAAAGCGGCTTCGACTGTCGGAAAGGTGCCGGGGTCGATGACCTCGAAGCCGTGTTTTTCCAGAAACGGCCGCAACTCCGGTTCGTTTCGCAGATGCCGGGTCCGGGCCAGACGGTGCACGAACAACCGTCGTTTTCCCTCACGGTGCGCGGACCCATTCAAGCGGCGAAGGTAGTCGATTGTCGGAGCCAGCACCGTGCGACGACCACCGGGATAACTGGTGCAAACCAGTTCCTCCGTGCGGAAGAAATTCAACGGCCCCCATTTTACCGGAATGATTTTTTCCGTGGGAATGCCGGACAAGGCCAGCTGGCGGTCGATGGTTGGGGATCGGAACGAGGGCAGCAGGATGTGGTCGAAGTCCTCCCATTTCCAACCGGCGCGAACCAGAAGGTCGACGCGGGGAATGACGTCGATCTGCATATGAAAGAAATTTGTGGCGCCCCAATTGGTCAGCAACGAGAGCGTTCGCCCCGGGAGGAATCGCGCTTTGGACGACATCAGGGGCCGGTACGTTTTCGGCATCCACGCCGGGTCGGCAACATAGTTGGTGGTGTCGCCCACGCAGTGGCCGTCGGCGGTAAAAACCCAGCCGTGATCGCCGAGCACGGAGGCGTTGCGCAGATGCAGGACGCCCTTGGCCGGAAGCTGCAGGCTCAGCCGGTCGCTCATCAATTTCGGCAGCGGTCCGGACAGGGTCGCGGGCCAGTCGCGTTTCCAGGCCGGGAAAACTTCCCGCCAACCGGCCGGGTTTTCCGCCGCCAATTCCGCCGCCGTGATGATGGAGAAGCGCCGGAAGCGATTGAGGCGGCGGACGAATCCCTGTTGCAGTTGGCGGAAGCTCATGGACGAAGGCCGGAAAGCACGGTGTGTTCCAAGATACTACCCAACCGTGGCGGCGGCGTTCGCGTGAAACCAGGGCGGAGTTCCGTTGGGGTTCAGGGCGTGAAATACTTTCTCCTCAGCAGGCGCCACGCCGTCACAAAAAAGGCGGTGAGCGGCACGGCGAGCAGCATGCCCAGGATACCGTTGAAAGCCTCGCCCCAAAAGAAAACCGCGAAGATGATCGCCACGGGATGAAGTCCGGTTTGCTTGCCCATGATGCGTGGGGTGAGCAGCCAGCCTTCGATCGCCTGCACGGCGACGAAGATTCCGAGGCAGGTGCCGAGCAGGCCAATGCCGCCACCATCGGATTGGAACAGCGCGAGCGGCAGCACCACGCTGAGGCCCAGAATCG
Source organism: Verrucomicrobiota bacterium (assembly GCA_048498875.1). GTDB lineage: Bacteria > Verrucomicrobiota > Verrucomicrobiia > Opitutales > Opitutaceae > Lacunisphaera. The sequence goes on along the minus strand of JBEHXD010000267.1, from coordinate 2,066 downwards.
ACCCGAGATAGGGGACAATGTTGATCAGTCCCACCATGAGTCCGAGGGCCAGGCCGAATTTCAAGCCGGCGATCGAGAAGCCGAGGGCCAGCAGCATGCCCATGATCAATCCGATCAACAGTTGTCCGCGGAAAAACGCGACGATGATGCCGATGAACTCACGAATGAGGAAGGTGACGTCGTCGCGATGCGTGGCGTTGAGAAAGGAAAGGTGCTTGGGCAGGCTTCGCGTCGGGTCCTCGTTGTCCGAGAGCAAAAAGAAAAAGAGGTACACCGGCACGATCGCGAGGGAGGCGACAAAGCCGAAGATGCCGAATAATCCGGCGCCGGCGGATTTCAGACTCGGCACGACATGCGTCACCATTTCCTGGGCCTGGGCCAGCAAGCCATCCAGGGCATTTTTCACCGTGGGGTTTTCCGTGTAACGCCGGATTTGGGCCAGCCAGTCGGGGAAATGTTCGTCGCCCCAGCGCAGGGTGTTGGTCCACAGGGTCGGGACATAGGCGATGAAATCGATGATCTGGCTGACCAGCGCCGGCACAAAGGCCAGCAGAAGTCCCGTTACGGCGAGCACGACCAGTCCATACAGGAGAATGACCGCCGAGAGGCGTCGCAACTTCAGCTTCCGGACGAACAATGCCACCACTGGGCGGAGGATCAGGGCGAGGATGCCCGCCGAGGCGATCGGCCAGAAAACATTGGAGAATTTGCTGAAGAAGTGGCCGAGCCGGATCACGCTGACCGCGACCAGGGCGCAGATGCCCACGATCGCGGCGAATGAAATCGCGAAGCCCACCAGCTTGCGCTGGGCGGGCGAGAGGAGAGGCGTTTCGGCGGCAGCCATGCGCTGAGGAAAGGGAAAGTCCCATTGCACGCAAGCACCCACGGGGACGAATGGGAAAAACGAGCTGCACTATAACGGGCATCGGTAGGGCGGATTATCCTAATCCGCCGAGTGTTCGCTCGCGGTATCACGATCGAACATCCTTGATTCCCTCGATCATCCTGACGGCGGATTAAGGATAATCCGCCCTACCACGGAAACGGAAACGCTCCAGGCGCATATCTCTCCTTGACATTCTAGGGAAGCATGGCTTTCTCCTAGCCAATCTAGGAGAAACCATGGCAAACAACAAAGCGGACTTGTTGCAGGGCACCCTCGACCTGCTGATTTTGAAATCGCTCCAGAACGAACCGATGCATGGCTTCGGGATTTCGCTCCGGATCCAGCAAATGTCGAAGGACATGCTGACCGTGGAGCAGGGATCGCTCTATCCGGCGCTCTATCGCCTGGAGGACCAGGGTTGGATCAAATCGGAGTGGGGCGTATCCGACAACAACCGGAAGGCGAAGTTTTATGAGCTGACTTCCTCCGGACGCAAACAGCTCGCCACCGAGGAACAGAGCTGGGCGAAACTCTCCACGGCGATCAACCTGGTGCTGAAGGGAGCGTGACGATGAGTAGCGAGTATCGAGTAGCGGGTAGTGAGGAGAACAGACACGGCAGCGATGCGTTGGTCGGGAGCGTTATCCCTCGCGCGCTTCTCCGGACATCGAAAATTTCAAGCCCGGCCGATTAAGGATAATCCGCCTACCGATGAAAATCCTGCGCAAATTTCTTTCTCTGTTTAGACGCGGTAAACTTGATGCCGAGATGGCCGAGGAGATGCAGCTTCACCTCGAAATGCAAATTGAACGCAACCGCGCGGCCGGCATGGGCGAGGCCGAGGCGCGCGATGCCGCGCAGCAACAGTTCGGCAATGTGCTGTCGATTCAGGAGACCGCGCGCGACGGGCGGGGCTGGGTCTGGTTGGAGCAGTTGGCCCAGGATTTTCGTTATGCCGGCCGCCAGTTGGGTCGAAATCCGGGGTTTGCCGCGGTCGCGATCACGGTGCTGGCGCTGGGCATCGGGGTAAACGCGGCGGTTTTTAATTTTGTCCATAGCCTGTTGTTTGCGCTTCCCACCTACGCCCGTCCCGCTGAAGTCATGCGGGTGTTCTCCCAGGCAAAACAGAATCCCGCCGATCTGCACGATTTCTCGTATCCTGCGTATCGTGAGATCGTGC
>JBEHXD010000266.1:0-7398 GCA_048498875.1 Verrucomicrobiota bacterium | reverse complement strand
CTCGAAAAACCCACCCGGAGGTCGGGTTCCACCAGGGCGTTTCATCCAAGCGGAGTCGCCGACAGGAGTTGCCGAACACGAAGGGATGACTAGGGATGTTCCGTGCTTTTCAAGTTAAACGCGGAATACAAACCCACCGGTGACCAACCCCAGGCGATTTCCAGCCTGCTCGACTCTTTCCGGAAGGGAAACCGGCACCAGACGTTGCTGGGGGTCACCGGTTCCGGCAAAACCTTCACGATGGCGAACGTTATTGCCGCGCTTGACCGGCCGACGTTGATCATTTCGCACAATAAGACGCTGGCGGCGCAGCTTTACTCGGAGTTCAAAAGTTTTTTCCCCGAGAATGCCGTCGAGTACTTTGTCAGCTACTACGATTACTACCAGCCCGAGGCCTACGTGCCGTCGAGCGACACGTTCATCGAAAAGGATTCCTCCATCAATGAGGAGATCGAACGCCTGCGGATTGCGACCACGAGTTCGCTCGTCAGCCGGCGCGACGTGATCGTCGTGGCCAGCGTGTCGTGCATCTACGGTTTGGGTTCGCCTGAGGACTTTTCCGCCATGCGCATTGGCCTGCAAAAGGGGAGTGTCATGAACCGGAATAAGTTCCTGGAGCGGCTGGTGGAGAACTTGTACGAACGAAACGACTACGACCTGAAGCGTGGGGTCTTTCGGGTTCGGGGCGACGTCGTGGATGTGATGCCGGCCTATCTCGAACACGGATTACGCGTGGAATTTTTCGGCGACGAAATTGAGTCGCTCACCGAATTTGAACCTGCCAGCGGCGCGATCCTGAGGAGGATCGAGCAATTTGATCTCTATCCCGCCAACCAATACGTCACGACCCGCGGGCGTCTGGAAAACGGCATCGGCGGCATCAAGGCGGAATTGGAGGAGCGCGTGGGCTTTTTTGAAAAGAACCAGCAGTACCTGGAAGCCCAGCGCATTCGCATGCGTACCAACTACGATTTGGAAATGCTCCAGGAAATGGGCTTTTGCAACGGCATCGAAAATTATTCGCTCCACCTCACGGGCCGCAAAACCGGCGACCGGCCGTTTTGCCTGATCGATTTTTTTCCCAAGGACTTCATCACGATGGTGGATGAAAGCCACGTGACCGTACCCCAGATCGGCGGCATGTACAACGGTGACATCGCCCGCAAGCGCACGTTGGTGGATTTTGGCTTTCGTCTGCCGTCCGCGCTGGACAATCGCCCGCAAAATTTTTCCGAATTCCAGCAGATCACGGGACAAACTCTCTACGTTTCAGCCACGCCTGCGGCGTTCGAGTTGGAGCATTCGACGGTGGTCGCCGAACAGCTGATCCGTCCCACGGGACTGCTCGATCCCGTGATCACGCTGCGGCCCACGAAGGGTCAGGTGGAGGATCTGATTGGCGAAATCCGCAAAGCGGTGGAGCAGGGGGAACGTGTGCTCGTGACGACTCTGACCAAACGGCTCTCGGAAGATCTCACGACCTACATGCGCGACGCGAAAATCCGCGTGGAGTACCTGCACTCGGATATCGATGCGCTCGAACGCGTGGAAATTCTCCGTAATCTCCGGCAGGGAAACTTCGACGTCTTGATCGGCATCAACCTTCTTCGCGAAGGTCTCGACCTGCCGGAAGTGGCGCTCGTCGCGATTCTCGACGCGGACAAGGAGGGATTTTTGCGCAGTACCACGAGTCTGTTGCAGACGGCCGGTCGCGCGGCACGACACGAGAAAGGTCGCGTGATTTTTTATGCGGATGTCGTGACGGAATCGATCCGGACCACAATGGATGCCGTCACCAAACGCCGGGAAAAACAGATGGCCTACAACCTGGCGAATGGGATCACCCCTCGGAGCGTCAAACGCGGCGTACAAGCCAGTCTCCACGTGTACGATGGCACCAAAAAAGACGACGAACTGGAAGCTGCGGAGTCGACCGGTGATGTCGCGGCGGTGATTGCGGAACTCGAAGTCGAGATGCAGGAAGCGGCCAACCGGCTGGAGTTCGAGCGCGCGGCCTTGTTGCGCGACCAGATCAATTCGCTCAAGTCGGGCGACTTTAAAAAAGTGAAGGCGCGCACCGCGACCGCTTATACGTCCAATAAAAAACGCCGCCGGTAGCCGGCGGCGCTATGAAGGTCGGGCGCATTATCCCTAATGCGCCGAAAGATGTTCGAACGGCATGTCGGATGCGATAATCCTGGACGGCGGATTAGGGATAATTCGCCCTACCGTTATCGGCAGTTGCCGCGTGGTGGAACGCGGCCTCCGGACGCGTTTTTTGAGCCAGCATCGAACAACCCGCCCGGAGGTCGGGTTCCACCGGCCCTGAATACACGCGTTAATCGCGCGTCAGATTACTCCGCCGCGGAGTCGCCGCTCTGACCTTGGCGGCATTCGCTCATCACTCGCAGCCAGATTTCGCGCAGGTCGAACAGGCGGGGCAGGGCGTATTCCCGATAGCGCAGGGCCAGGGGAGTCGCCGCCACGTCGGGCTGGCTGAGTCGGGCGAGAGTCTGGTTGAGTTCGCGCAGCGCCAGTTTGAAGAGGCAAACGGCGAGCGTGTAGTCGCCCATTTCGAGCGCCTGCACTGCCTGCGTGACCTGCTCGTTCCCCTTGTAGAGCGAAGACAGCAGGGTGATGCCCAAGGCCGCCGGGACGCGTCCGGGTTGGACGGCGACCCGCTCCCAGTGGGCAATCAGGCTCAGATAAAGTGAGCGCGTCGCGATATAAACCGGATTGCGGTGAAGCGTATAGGGATCCCATTCGCTGTCGAACGAGTCATCCTCGTCCTCGGTTTCCTCTTCGTCTTCTTCAATCTCGTCGCTGGCGCCGGAAAGATCGGTCATTTCCCAGCCCATGCGGCGGGCGACCTCGTCGATACGGTCGGGAGCGTTGCCCAACTGGTCGTAATGCTTGATGTAATCGCGAACGGCATCTTCCTGTTCCGCGAGATACTTTTGCCAATCTTTCTCGGTCCAAGAAAGCTCGCCGCGGTCTTCCCAATCGTTGTCGAACAACCCGTCGGAATCAGAATTGGTCATGAAATGAAGGCGCCGGGAGGCGTCGGAGAGACACTGCTCAACTGCGTGGTTCTGGCAAATAAAATTCTGCTCGTAACTGTCACAAGTTCGTGTTGCGTGGAGCCACAGCGGGCCGCTTTCTTATCACTATGCCAGAAGTGCATCATGTTACGGCCTTTTTCACCGGACGCGTCCAGGGAGTCGGGTTTCGTTACCAGACTTTGCAGGTCGCCAAGGAGTTTGAGGTGTCGGGTTTTGTGAAGAACCTCCCCGACGGACGCGTTCAACTCGAAGCGGAAGGCCAGTCCGCCGAGGTGCGCGATTTCGTGGCGGCCGTGCAGGAACGCATGACCGGTTACATCCGGAAAACTGAGCAGAGCGAAGGAAAGAGAGACGCAAAATTCCAAGGCTTCGCTATTCAATGATTCCACCGGAAGGCTCCGGGTGGGCCGTGGAGCTGGTTGATTTCGGCAAGGACTACTTTGCCGGATGGGCCGGTTCGCGTTCCACCGCGGTCGTTTGTCTTAATTTGAAACTCGCCCCGGGCCAGGTGCTCGGGCTCCTCGGACCCAACGGCTCGGGAAAAAGCACCACGCTCAAGGCGCTCGGAGGACTGCTGCGGCCAAGCCGTGGGCAATGCCTGGTTTTTGGACATCCCGCCGGCAGCGATGCAGCGAGAGCATGCGTGGGCTACCTGCCCGAGCTGCCGCATTTCCCGGCCCACTTGAGTGGACGGGAATTCCTACGCTACTGCGGAGGGCTGAGCTCGATTCCTCGGCCGCGGTTGGAAAAACGGGTGAGCGAAGTGCTCGCATGGAGCGGACTCGCCCCAGCGGGCGACCGCCGGTTGGGACTTTATTCGAAAGGCATGCAGCAGCGTCTCGGGCTGGCCCAGGCCATTTTGCATGATCCGCCACTCGTGCTGCTCGACGAACCCGCCAGCGGACTCGATCCCGCCGGCCGGCTGGCGCTGAATGAGCTGATTCGCGATCTCGCAGAGCGCGGCAAGACCGTGGTATTCAGTTCCCATTTGCTCGCGCACACCGAACAGCTCTGCGATCGCCTGGCGATTCTGGGCCGCGGGCGCATCCTGGCGGAAGGAACCCCGGCGGAATTGCTCGGAACGTTCACGCGGGAAAAGCCGCAGCCCTCGCGACTGGAAAAGCTTTACCTGGAAAAACTGGAGGAAGCTCATGGCTAATTCGGATTCTGCGGGAATTGGGGAGAGCCTTCATCGCATCCGGCTGATCGCGATCAACACCCTGGGCGAGGCAATTCGCCTGCGTCTCACGCTGTTGCTGGGGATAATCGGAGGAGGATTGGTGCTCGGGGCGTTGGGACTGCGCGAGTTCAACTTTGGGAGCGAGGAACTGAAATTCATCGGTGATTTCGGATTGGGCGCGCTCGGCGGATTTGGCATGCTGCTCGCGACGCTGGCGACAGGGCAGTTGTTCTTCAGCGAAATCCAGGGCCGGGCGGCGTATTGTCTGCTGACGCGACCGGTTCGGCGTTGGGAATATATCTGGGGTAAGTTCGCCGGGATGGCCGCACTGCTCGCGTTGTTTGTCGCGGCTCTCGGAACTTTGATCGCGGGACTGCTTGTCTGGCGCGGACTCCAGCTTGGCGCGCCGGCAATTTCTCCGGCGATATTCCTGCCGGCGTGTGCGGTGGTTTGGTTGAAGCTCACGCTGGTCGCCGGCATGACGTTGCTCGTGTGCAGCTATTCCACCTCGGCGCTCTTTGCGAGTTGCGCCGGATTGATCATGACGGTGATTGCGCACTTGCGTCCGTTCGCGAACGGAACCGGTGCGTTCAGCTGGCTGCGGGTGTGGCCGAATCTCGCCTTGTTCGATGCCGAGGCGGTATTCGCAAAAATGCAACCTCCGGCTGCTGTGGCGATCTGGGGTCTGCTGCTGTACTGGGTCGGGTATGTTGTAATTTTCGGTTCGGTTGCCTCCTACGCCTTCAAGCGGCGGGAGTTTTAAGATGAGGGCATTGCTCGCGGGAATCGGTGCGCTGCTGGCCGTGCATGCTCTGCTTGTGCCGCTCGAGCGATTGGTGCGTGCAGAGTCGTGTGATGAGCCGCTCAATTCCGAACAGTTGCGCGCATCCGCCGGCCGCGGCGGCGCGTTCGCTTTGCTCGGGGGAATGCGTTCGATGGTGGCAAGCGGGCTTTGGCTGCGGACAAACCTCGCGTGGGAACGACAGGACCTCGCCGAGACCACTGCGTTGATCAACGCGACCGTGGCGGCAGACGAACGCCCGCTCTATTTCTGGTTGAATGGCGCACGGATGCTGGCGAACGACATGCCCGAGTGGCGTATGTTGGGTCCGGTGCCGCGGGCATATCGGGCAATCGTGAATGAAGCTCAGGCGCAGGCGGCACTGACGTTTCTGGAGAAGGGAATGCGATGGCGCGGCGTCGACGCGGCTTTGTACGTGGAAATGGCCAACATCCATTTGCGACGTCGTGGCGACGTGGAAGCGGCCGCCCGGTACTATAAACTGGCCGCTGAACAGCCCGGCGCGCCGTACTACGCGGCACGAATCCATGGGGAGCTCCTGCGCGAACTTCACCGGCCGGCGGAAGCACTGGCGTGGCTGAAGGCGACGCTGGAAAAACTTCCCGAAGACGATCCACTCGCCGCCCGCGAGCTGGTGCTCGAGCGAATCAAATCACTCGAATTCGAAGTAGGGGTGTCTCGCGAAGGAAGCAAAGGAACTAAAGGTGACAGATGAAATAACTTCCAGTGGGTATCAATGGGTTTGGGATCAGTCTAAAAGTACGTTTGCTTCTGAGTTCCAAGCCTGCGGAAATTTATAAATCATCCTTCCTCTCCTTTCGTTCCTTTGCGAGACCCAGATGCCTGAGCTGGAGGGGCTGAATGTATTTTGACAAGAAAGCCCGAACCGCTAGCACTGCGGGCGTTTGGCGACTCACCCCACAGCACCTTCCTTCTGGCGAATTTGGATTGAGGCATCACGTCCGAAAACCCTGCCGGCCGCGGTCATTCCCGTGATGGTGGGAACTGCCCTCGCTGCGGCGCATGGTTTCGGCCACTATGGCCGCGCTGCGATCTGCCTGGGCTTTGCGTTGCTGGTCCAGATCGGAACAAATTTCGCCAACGACTACTTTGATTTTGTGAAAGGTGCCGACACGGCCGCCCGGGTTGGGCCCCGCCGTGCGGTGGCGGCCGGGTTGGTCTCCCCCCGTACGATGCTGCTGGCCACACTCGGTGTTCTGCTGGCCGCTTTTCTTGTGGGACTGCTGCTGGTGAGGGAGGGGGGCCTGGTGCTGTTGCCGATCGGAGTTGTCAGCATCGTGTGTGCGATCGCCTACACGGGTGGTCCTTTTCCGCTTGGGTACAACGGCCTGGGAGACCTCTTCGTCTTTATCTTTTTTGGACTGGTCGCCGTGGATACGACTTTCTTTGTGCAGGCCGGTTATGTTTCTCCGGACGTCACTTCCTGTGCGGCGGCCGTCGGCTTGCTCGCCGCCAATATTCTCGTCGCGAACAATTATCGGGACATGGAAACGGATGCAGGGGCGGGAAAAAAGACGCTTGTGGTGCGTTTCGGTCGTTCCTTCGCCCTCTGGCAGTACGCGCTGTCGGTGATCTTTGCGCTGGTGTGTCCGCTGGCGCTTTTCTTCTACGGCTATCGCTGGCCGGTGTTGGTGCCGTTGGTGCTGGCTCCGCTGGCGGCAAAACTCACGCGACGCCTTGGGAAATCGAAAGAACCTGCGGAGCAAATTGCCCTGCTCGGCGCGACGGCAAAATTTCTCGCTATATATGGCGTGCTGCTCAGTGCGGGGATTGTGATGGGCGCGTAGTATGGCCTGGGGCAGGAGCGGCTTTATGCCGCGATTCCATGTCTTGATCGTGGCATAAAACCGCTCCTACAAACCAAAGTAATTGTCTCGCGAAGGAACGAAAGAAATTGAAGGAGCCATGTGCCCTTTTCGTGTGTTCGGTGTATTCTGTGGTTAAGGATTTCTGACCAGTTCGTGGAAAACACGGACTACCCAGAAGATGATCAAAACGAAACTTCGTCTCCTTCGATTCCCTCGCGAGACAAAAAAAGCCGGAGCGGTTGGGCTCCGGCTGGAATTAAATGGAATGGACTCGCCGCTCAGATTTTGCCCGCGAGCTTCGCCTTGAGGGAAGCCTTGTCCATCATGCCGACAAACTGTTCAGCGAGCTGGCCACCTTTGAAAAGGAGCATCGTGGGAATCGCGCGAACGCCGAACTGGGCGGCGAGGTCGCCATTGTCGTCCACGTTCACCTTCGCGATCTTCAATTTGCCATCGAGTTCGGTGGCCAGCTCGTCGAGGATCGGCGCGATCGCCTTGCAGGGGCCGCACCACGGGGCCCAGAAG
>JBEHXD010000265.1:0-7399 GCA_048498875.1 Verrucomicrobiota bacterium | reverse complement strand
CTGGTTGAACGCGCGCAATCTTCCCTTCTGCGCCCGTTCATACCGGTAAAACTCGGCCACGCTGAACCACTTGATCGGACGTTTGAGCGCGCCCGCTTTCGCCCCGACCATCCGACACACGGTCGGAGTCATCTCGGGGCGAAGCGATACTTCACGTCCCCCCTTGTCCGTGAAGCTGAAGAGCTGCGCTTCAATCTCGTCACCCGACTTGGTCTTATAGAGCTCAAGCGGTTCGAGCACAGGGGCATCGTATTCCTGAAAGCCGAATGCCGACGCGGATTGTCGCCACACGCGAAAGATGTGCTGACGACGGGAAAATTCCTCCGGATAAAAATCCCGGAAGCCAGGAAGAGACTGAAAGCCGGCCATGCCTCGCTGCTACTTAAGGCGCCCCGTTAGGCGGTCGCCGGAGGCGGCGGATTATTGCGCAGTTTTTCCAAGCTAAGCTGCTTGATCTTCTGCTTGAGAATTTTGCCGGACTTGAATTTCACCACGGCGCGTTCGGGGATAACCACCTCAGTCTCAGGCTTGTTCGGATTGCGACCGACACGAGCTTTGCGCACTTGTACTTCAAGAACGCCGAAGTTGCGCAACTCGACATTGCGACCGGCGGCCAGTGCATCCATGACGATATCTAGCGTCATTTGCACGGTGTCTTGAATTTGTTTCTGCGGGAAACCTGTCTTCTCGTAGATTTCCAGCACGATCTCGCGTTTGGTCAGATTGGTCGACATGGCTAAGGCGTGGGTTGAAAATTAAGGTCTAGTAAGAGTGACGGCACAAATAATTCACTACCCAGTGCTTGCGTCAACCGCAAAGCCGCACAAAGGGTGATGGTTCACATGCCCGATCCGAAGGCCGTTAACTCCATGTTTTCCCGAATTGCCCGGCGTTATGACCTGGCGAATCACCTTATCAGCGGCGGCATGGATTACCTGTGGAGGCAGCGTCTGGTGCGCCGGGTTAGGGACATTCACCCAAAAAAAGTATTGGATCTTGCTACTGGAAGCGGAGATGTAGCTTTTACACTCGCGGAGGGAATTCACCGGGACGCCCGGATTGTGGGTATGGATTTTTGCCAGCCGATGCTGGATGAGGCGATTCGGAAGCAAAACGCGACTCCCCGGCCCATTATCATCGAATTCAAACAGGGCGATGGAATGGCCCTGCCCCTGCCCGATGCGACGTTTGATGCCGTCACAATTTCGTTCGGATTGCGCAATATGGCGGATCGCCACAAGGCGCTGGGTGAAATGCGCCGCGTCCTGAAGCCGGGAGGGCACTTGTTTGTGCTCGAATTTTCCCAGCCTTACCCCTGCTTCAACCCATTCTATTATGCGTACCTGAAACTGCTTTTGCCTGCGATCGCAAGTATCGTCACGGGCGATCGCTCAGCCTATGAATACCTCTGCGGTTCGATCGAAAAGTTTCCCGATCGCGAAAAAATGTCAGAGGAAATAAAGCGCGCAGGGTTTCGTCAGGTGAGGGCAGCGCCATTCACGTTGGGCGTCGTCGCATTGCACGAAGCAGAGGCCTGAGCGCGATTATACCCGGGGGAAATTGCGGCCGGGGAAACCTGCCGCACTTCGCTCAGTTAAAGGATTTGCCGCAACCGCAGGTATTCTGCGCGTTGGGATTTTTCAGCTCGAAACCTTTGCCGTGCAGGCCGTCATCAAAATCGATGTTCGTGCCGTTGAGATACGCGAGACTCGTCGGATCCACGAGCATTTGCACCCCTTCGCTTTCGAAAACATTGTCGTCGGGCTTCGGCAGATCAAACGACATGCCGTACTCGAACCCAGAACAGCCGCCGCTCTCCACGAACACGCGCAGCCGTTTGTTCGCATCGCCCTGACCTGAATGCATGGCGAGAACCTGTCGGGCGGCGCGGGGAGTGAGCGTGAGCATAGTCCGCAAGGTAAAATGCGGCGAGGGGTTGTCAAACGACCTCTCCAGGCTGTTTCTTAAATCTGTAGCAGGAATCGTGCACATTTGCGTTCTGTGTTCTTGCCACAAGCCTCCCGGAGGGTTTTTGTACTTACGTGTCTGCGCTGAAACATATCTTCAATGAGCTCAAATACGAGCTGGTCAATAAGCTCGCCGAAGGCGGCATGGGGCTCGTCTACGAAGCCGTTCAAAAGGGCACCGGCAATTTCCGCAAGACGGTAGCCATCAAATTGATTCGTGAGGAATATTCCAGCATTCCCGAATTTCAAAAGAACTTCATTGGCGAAGCGAAGCTCGTCGCCGATTTGATCCATACCAATATTGTCCAAACCTACCATCTGGGCCAGATCGGCGGACAATATTTTATGACGATGGAATTCGTCGCCGGCGTGAATTTGGAGCAATTTATCGACCGTCACACCGAGCTTGGATTGCAGGTTCCGGTCGACATGGCGGTCTTCATCGCTTCACGCGTTTGCCGCGGATTGAGCTACGCCCATGCCAAGCGCGACAAGGAGGGCCGCCTGCTCGGAATCGTGCATCGTGACGTCAATCCCAAGAACGTCATGCTGGCCGTGGAAGGCGACGTGAAGTTGACCGACTTCGGCATCGCGAAGGCCCTGGACCTGATGTACAACGAGGAAGGCAAGGTCATCCCGGGCAAGGATGAATACCTGTCACCCGAGGGAGCCAGCTACGCGGTCACCGACGGGCGATCCGACCTGTTCTCGCTCGCGATCGTTCTGACGGAAATTCTGCTTTGCCGGAATATTTTCCGCGGGGCCAACCGGCTCGAGTCCCGCCGCAATATCATCACGATGCCGCTGCCGAAGTTCTCCTCACTTCGCCCGGAAATCGATGCCAAGCTCGAGGCCATCATCGCCAAGGCGTTGCAACGCGATCGCGATAAACGCTACCAGACGGCCTTCGAAATGCTGACTGATCTGGAAATGTATCTCTACAGCGACCGGTACGGCCCCACGAACGAGAAGCTGGCCGTCTACCTTGCGCAAGTTTTCCCTCCCGCCAAACTCGGTAACCGCCCCACTACCCCGCCACCGGCCAGCATCTCACCACTCGAAAGCCAAAGGTAACTACTTTCGCCCATGAGCGGTCCCGGCCTCAATCAGAGCTTTCACCAGCGGCAAACCCAGCAATTGGTGCTGGCGCCGCAGATGCGGCAGTCGTTGAAGATCCTTCAGGTCGCGGCATTGGATCTTCGTGCGGCGATCCAGGAAGAGCTTCAGTCCAATCCCACGCTGGAAGAGATGCCCATGGACGACATGAGCCTCGAAAAAGCGACGGCCAATAACGACGACAAGTCCACACCCAACGATGATTCCCGTGAAGAGCTGGATTTCTCGAAGGATTTCCAGGTGCTGGAGAAAATCGGACAGGACTGGCACGACCACATGTCCGACACGGGAGGCGTCCGCCAGAGTTCGACTGAAGACGAGGAACGTCGTCAGCATTTTTTTGATTCCCTCACCACCGAGACCTCGCTGCAGCAGCACTTGATGCAGCAGGCGGAACTGGCCAATCACCCCCCGGAAATCATCGAAGCGCTGCGCTTTCTCGTCGGAAGTCTGGATGACCGCGGCTATCTGACGGCCTCGCTTTCCGACCTGGCATTGCTCGCGAGCCTGCCGCTCAAGACCATGCAGGAGGCCTCCCAGCTCCTGAAGACCTTCGATCCCGCCGGCATCGGCGCGGAAAATCTGGCTGACTGTTTATTGATCCAACTGGCGCAAAAGGGTCGCGACAAATCGGTCGCCGCGAGAATCATTCGCGATCACCTGCCATTGCTGGTGCGACGGAGGATTCCCGATCTGGCCCGCAAAACCGGGCTCGCCAACGAAATCATCCAGGAGGCGATCAGTGAGATTGGAACCCTCGACCCTGCCCCAGGCCGCCGCTTTGCGGATGACGCCAATCGCGTCGTGGTTCCCGACGTCACCGTTGAAAAGGACGGCGACGAATGGAAGATCATCCTGAATCACGATTACATCCCGCGCCTGCGGCTCAGCAACACCTACAAGGACCTGATCGCGAAAGGCCGGCTCAGCAAACAGGAGAGCGACTACCTTCGCGAAAAACTGCGTTCGGGAAAATTCATCATCAACGCGATCGAGCAGCGCCAGCGGACCATCGAACGCATCACTCGCGAAATCATCAAACACCAGCACGAATTTTTCGACGAAGGCGTCTCCAAGCTGAAGCCGCTCACCATGACCCAGATCGCCGACATCATCGGTGTGCATGAAACCACGGTCAGCCGCGCCCTCGCGAACAAGTACATGCAGACACCGCACGGTGTTTTTGAGATGAAGTACTTCTTCACCTCGGGTTATCAATCCGACGCCGGTGTCTCGGTGGCGAATACCAGCGTGAAGGAAATGATCGCCGACATCATCGCCGGGGAAGATCCCGGCAAGCCGTTAAGCGACCAGGAAATCGTCGGCATACTCCAGGGCAAAGGGCTGAACATCGCCCGCCGGACCGTGGCCAAGTATCGCGAGGAACTCGGTTTGTTGCCCAGCAATCTGCGACGCCGGTACGACTGACCGCATTGCTTCAGAGCATTCCCGCCAATCTATGCGGCAAACCGTCGGGTTAACGCCTTCCCAGCGCTTCGTCCAATTCCTTGCGCAGTCGCATAATTTCCACCGGTTTGATCAGGCAGGCACTCAACTGGGCCAGCGCCACGCCCCGGGTCAGCAACTCGGGATTCAGATAACCGGTCATCAGTATCCGTTTTGTTTCCGGCCGGCGTTCCAACGCCTCAATGAGAAAATCCAAGCCCTGCGCCTTTCCCGGCAGCATGTGGTCGGAAAGAATCACGTCATACTTCCGCGTACTGAAAAGTGCGCGCGCCTCCTCCACATTGCTGGCCACATCGATCTCGAACTGGGTTTCCAGATTCTGACACAGGTTTGAAGCCAACAGAGGCTCATCTTCAACCAACAAAAGCAACGGACGCGATGCGGTGACGTCGGACATCGTAATAACCGCATTAACCGGAGATGCCCACCGCCTGGTCGTGGATCTTGGCGGCTTCCAGCACGGTCTTGACGAGTTCGGGCAGCGACACCGGCTTGAGCAGATAACGATAAAGGGCGGCTTCATTCACGCTGCGCAGCAGCATTTCCGGCTTCATATACCCCGTCACCAGCACCCGCTGCGTGTTGGGATATTCCTCGCGGGCATCGACCAGAAAACTCAACCCGTTGCCCCCTGGCATCAGGTGGTCGCACACCACCACTTTGAACGCCTTTTTATGCATCGCAAAACCCGCTTCGCGGGCTGAGGTCGCCGTCGTTACGTCAAAATAGGGGGCAAGCGATTCCGCGAACAAATTGAGCAAAGGCTCTTCGTCATCGATCAACAGAACCGCGCCTTTTGCTGGCTTGGTCGCATTCTCGGGGTTACCGGGGCCGGTCATGATTCGAATGCTGCGATGCCGCTTAACCATGGCAAACTCAAATCCATCCACGTGGTCTGCTTTTGGTTTGCCTGCGCCGGAACCCGCATGTTTTTCTCCTCGAATCGGCATGGACAAGCACGACTTTCACGCTGCTGCCCGGGAAGGCACTTTGAACGCGTTGCCGTTCGATCTTTTGACCTCGGAAAACCTTTCGCGGCCGAACAGCTCCGGAAACACGCCGTTCCACATGGCCGCCAAGTACGGCAACCTGCGGCAACTGGCGCCGCGGCTTCTCACCCAACAGTCACTCACGCTCAAAAACGCCGCGGGCTATACGCCCATTCACCTGGCCGGCCGAAGCGGGCACCTCGATCAGATTCCCGCCTCGATTTTGACCCGTGAAAATCTGCTGCTTCGCTCCAACAGCGGATACACCCCCCTTCACCAGGCCGCCGCCGCCGGCGCACTTGAACAGGTTCCCGCCGATATCCTGTCGTCCGAGATCATACTGACCAAGACCGACCATGGAAACACGCTCCTGCATGAAGCCGCGGAAGCCGGAACCCTGGACCGTTTTCCCACGAAATTTCTTTCCCACGGCACCCTGCTCGTGGCGAACATCAGCGGTGAAACGGTTTTGCACGTCGCGGCTTTTAACGGACACCTCGATCAGGTTCCGCGCGCCTTGCTGACCGCCGAGGCGCTGCTCACCAAAACGGCCAATCACGACACGTGCCTGCACGCCGCGGCGATCGCCGGACACCTCGACCAGATTCCCGCGGAACTGCTTTCGCATGAAAATCTCGTGCGCCCCAGCAAATCCGGCCACACGCCGATTCACGCCGCCGCCGAATCGGGCAACATCCAGCAAATCCCGCGTGAGCGACTGACCGTGGACCTGCTCATCAGCCGGAACGACTTTGGGGACACCCCGATGCACGCGGCCGCCGTGGAAGGTCACCTCGATGTCATTCCTCCCGAATTCCTCACCGCCACGACCTTGACGGTGCGCAACTACAATGGCGGCACTCCCGTGGGCGCGGCGATCCGCTACGGTCACGCTGCCCAGCTGCCTGCCGCTTTCGTACCCAAGCCGCCCACCCTGTGGCAGCGGTTGCTCTATAAGGCGGGACTGGCACGTCCGAACTTGACGTAAGCTGGCCGAACGGCGTGGCTTGTTCTTCCACGGCTGGCACGCCAGGTGCCTGTCGATCCCTCTTATAAGTATGAACACAACCATCAGTGCCATCACCGCCCGCGAAATCATCGATTCCCGCGGCAATCCGACCGTCGAGGTCGACGTCAAACTCGCCAGCGGCGCCTTCGGCCGTGCGGCCGTGCCTTCGGGCGCCTCCACCGGCGAGCACGAAGCGATCGAGCTGCGCGACGGCGACAAAGCCCGCTATCTGGGCAAAGGCACTTTGAAAGCGGTCGGCAACGTCAAGGCCAAGATCGCGCCAGCCCTGATCGGCTTTGATGCCTTCGACCAAACCGGCGTCGATCGCGCGATGCTGAAGCTCGATGGCACGTCCACCAAATCAAAGCTGGGCGCCAACGCCATTCTCGGCGTCTCCCTGGCGACCGCCAAGGCCGCGGCCGCCGCTTCGGGCCAGCCGCTCTATAAATACCTGGGCGGACCAAACGCCAAGGTGCTGCCGGTTCCCCTCATGAATATCATGAATGGCGGTGCGCACTCGGATGCTCCGATTGATTTTCAGGAATTCATGATCGTGCCGAGAAACTTCAACACGTTCTCCGAGGCCCTCCGGGCCGGAGCGGAAGTTTTCCACTCCCTGAAGAAGGTTCTAAAGGGCAAGGGCCTTCAGACCGCGGTCGGTGACGAAGGCGGTTTTGCTCCGAACCTGGCGTCGACGACCGATGCCCTCGACGCCATCGCCGAAGCGGTGAAAGGCGCCGGCTACAAGCTCGGCAAGGACATCTTCCTCGCCCTCGACGTCGCCTCCTCCGAATTCTACGTGAAGGAAAAGAAGACCTACGTCTTCAAGAAATCCGATGGCCGCAGCTTCA
>JBEHXD010000264.1:0-7406 GCA_048498875.1 Verrucomicrobiota bacterium | reverse complement strand
GGCCCGGGCCTTCTACGACGAAACCCTGGCCTGCGCCACGCCGGTGCGAACCTTGCCGCCATTGAAGATCGGAGCGACCAGCGAGCCGCCGACCGACCAGATTTCGTTGGGCGCGCTGAAAAGATTTTGGTAACGATTTCCCTGATACCCGGCTGAACCGGACAACGAGATCACGGGAAAATATCCCGCCTTGGCGATGCCGATTTCAGCGCTGGCGGCCGCGAGACGACGCTCTGCGGCGCCGATGTCCGGCCGGCTTTCGAGCTGCTGCGACGGAATGAGGCTGGGTGGATTCGGCGGAGTGATGGCCAGATCCGCGGGCGCAAGCGAGAAGGAGGCGGGCGGTTGACCGATCAGCACCGCGATCGCGTGCTCGAGCTGGCTGCGTTGCAGGCTGAGATCGACGGCCTGGGCCTGGGCGGATTTCAGCTGGGTTTCGGCGGCGGCAACATCGGCGCGCGTGTCGATGCCCTGCTTGTAGCGGTTCTGCGTCATTTGCAGGGAACGGTTATAGTCCTCCACAATTCGGGCGTAGAGCCGCTGCTGTGTGTCGGCCACGCGGAGCGAAAAATAAGTGTGGGCGAGCGTAGCGTGGACGCTGAGCCGCGCGGATTCCAGATCCGCCGCGCTCGCCGCCTCGGTCGCCCGCACCGCTTCCGTGCCGCGGCGCACCCGGCCCCAGAGGTCGAATTCCCAGCTTGCGTCCAGGGCTGCCGAGAAAGTGTTTCGAATTGAACCGGGGTTGGAGGAGCTTGAACCGGATTTGCTGCGGTCGGCGGATCCACTCGCGTTAATCGACGGGAAAAGCGCGGACCTCGCGACGGCCGTCGCCGCCTGGGCCTGGCGATAGCGGGCTTCGGCGGCTTGCAGCGTGGTGCTGGAAATCGAGACGCGCTCCTCCAATCCGTTCAGCACCGGGTCACCATAGGCCTCCCACCACTTGTCGCGGGGAGCGGCGTCGGCAGGCGTAGCCGGTTTCCAATTACCGTTCTCCTTGAATGCGGGGGCCTCGACCGCCGGGCGTTTGTAGTCGGGGCCGACGGCGCAACCGGCACCGATTAACACGAAGCCAACAGCGGTGGCAGAAATGACGAAACGAAGTTTCATGAAATGGGTTGGTTGGCAGGACGGGGATGCTGCGGGTTCGCTTGGGGCCGTAGCCAGCGCCAGAGGCGGGTGCCAAGGGCCCCGAGTCGTTCCATATAGAGATAAACGACGGGCGTGGTGTAGAGCGTGAGGACCTGGCTCACGACCAGTCCGCCGACGATGGCGATGCCGAGCGGCTGGCGAAGTTCCGCACCATCGCCGTGACCAAACGCGAGGGGCACGGCTCCGAACAGGGCGGCCAGGGTGGTCATCATAATCGGACGGAATCGCAGCAGGCAGGCGCGGAAGATCGCGTCTTCCGCCGAGACGTTGCTGCGCCGGCGTTCCTCGATCGCGAAGTCGATCATCAGGATGGCGTTTTTCTTGACGATGCCGATGAGAAGAATGACGCCGATAAACGCGATGATCGTGAAATCAGTGCCGGTGATCAGCAGGGCCAGGATGGCGCCGCAGCCAGCGGAAGGCAGGGTGGAAATGATCGTGAGGGGATGAACCAGACTTTCGTACAAAATGCCGAGGACGAGATAGACGGTGAGGAGGGCCGCACAAATCAGCCACGGCTGGTTGGAGAGCGACGCCTGGAAGGCCTGGGCCGAACCTTGGAAACTGCCGTGAATCGAGGTGGGCATGCCGAGGCGCTGGATCGCGTTGTCAACGGCGCGCTGGGCCGCGGAAAGCGACATGCCTGGTGGCAAATTGAAGGAAACAGTGGTGGCGAGAAACTGGCCCTGATGATTGACGGACAGCGAGGTGTTGGTGGGTTCCCAATGTGCGAAGGAGGAGACCGGAACCATCGCGCCGGTGTTCGAGGTGATGTAGGTGTTGTCGAGTTCGTCCGGGCTTTGCCAATATTCGGGCGCTACTTCCATCACGACTTTGTATTGATTGAGCGGATTATAGATGGTCGAGACCTGTCGCTGGCCGTACAGATCGTTGAGCGTGGAATCGAGCTGCGAAATCGAGATGCCGAGCTGCGTCGCCTTATCACGATCGATGATCAGCGAGGTTTGGAGGCCGAGGTCCTGCTGATCGGTATTGACGTCGACGATTTCCGGCACCGCATTGAGCGCCTGGCGGATCTTCGGTTCCCATGAGCGCAGCTCGTTGATATCGTCGGCGCTGAGAGTGTATTGGTATTGCGCATTCGAGCCGCGTCCGCCCACGCGCACGTCCTGTGCGGCCTGCAGGAAAAGCGTCGCCCCCGCCACGTGGGAAAGATTGCGCCGCAGCCGTCCGATGATCACGTCGGCGGAAACCTTGCGCTCGGCGATGGGTTTCAGAATGACGAAAAAGAAAGCGCCGTTGCGCTGTCCGCCGCCGGTGAAGGCGACGACGTGATCGACGGCCGGATCGGCGCGGACAATCGCGACAAAACTCGTGAGCTTGGTCTGCATCGCCTGAAAGGAAATGCTCTGGTCGGCGATCAGGTTGCCCTGCAGTCGTCCGGTGTCCTGCTGCGGCATGAAACCCTTCGGGACGATGAAGGCCAGATAGAAGGTGAGCACTACCGTGGCCACCAGTGTGAACAGCATCAGCAGGCGGTGCGCGAAGACCCAGATCAGGCTGGTCTCATAAATGCGCAGCAACTCGACAAAAATACTTTCGATGTAGCGCGAGAGCCGTCCCGGTTTCTCCTCGCTCTCCGGACGAAGCACCCGGGCGCACATCATCGGCGTGGTGGTGAGGGAGATGACCAGTGACACCAGAATGGCGGCCGATAGCGTGACGGCGAATTCACGGAAGAGGCGCCCGATGATTCCGCCCATGAGCAGAATCGGAACGAACACCGCGATGAGCGAAATGCTCATCGAGACCACGGTGAAACCCACCTCGCGCGCTCCCTGCAGGGCGGCGTCGAAGGGTTTCATGCCTTCCTCGATGTGGCGGGAAACGTTTTCGAGCACGACCACGGCGTCGTCGACGACGAAGCCCGTCGCGATCGTGAGCGCCATGAGCGAAAGATTATCGAGGCTGTAGCCGCAAAGAAACATGATCCCAAACGTGCCGATCAGCGAAATGGGCACGGCTACCGCTGGAATCACCGCCGCCCGCCACCGGCGCAGGAACAGGAACACGACGAGAATCACGAGGGTGATCGCGATGAGCAGCGTCCGCTCCACCTCGCGCAACGAGGCGCGAATGGTCGTCGTGCTGTCCGAGGAAACTTCGAGGTTGATCGTGGGCGGAATCGACGCGCGCAGGACAGGCAACAGCGCTTTCACGCGATCGACGGTTTCGATGACATTCGCCCCGGGCTGACGGCGAATGAGCAGAAGTACAGCGGGTTTGCCGTCAGCGAGACCGGCGTTGCGCAAGTCCTGCACGGAATCGACCACGCTGGCCACATCGCCGAGGCGCACCGCCGCGCCGTTGCGATAGGCCACCACGATGGGCAGATAATCCACCGCCTTGCGGGCCTGGTCATTCGCGGAGATCTGCCAGTGGCGTTCGTCGCCATCGAGCGAGCCCTTGGGGCGATTGGCATTGGTGGTCGAAATGGCGGTGCGCACGGCGGATGTCGCAATGCCGTAGCGGTTGAGCGCGGTGGGATTGAGTTCGACGCGGACCGCCGGCAGCGAGCTGCCGCCGATGTTGACCTGACCCACGCCGTCGACCTGCGAAAGCGTTTGAGCCAGCACGGTGGAAGCGGAGTCGTACATGGCGCCGCGATCGAGCGTGTCCGAAGTCATCGACAGGATCATCACGGGCGCGTCGGCCGGATTGACTTTGCGGTAGTTCGGATTGCTCGGCAGGCCGGTGGGCAGAAGACTGCGCGCGGCATTGATCGCGGCCTGCACATCGCGCGCCGCACCGTCGATGTCGCGGCTCAGGTCAAATTGCAGGGTGATTTGCGTGGAGCCCAGCGAACTCGATGACGTCATTTCCGAAACGCCCGCAATGCGTCCGAGCGAGCGCTCGAGCGGAGTGGCCACGGTGGCGGCCATGGTTTCCGGACTCGCGCCCGGCAGGTTGGCGTTCACCGAGATCGTCGGGAAATCCACCTGCGGCAGCGGCGACACGGGCAGCAACTGGAACGCCAGAATGCCGGCCAGACCGATGCCGATGGTCAGCAGGGTGGTGGCGACAGGGCGCCGGATGAATGGGGCGGAAACGCTCATGATGCGACCACGGGCACGCCGGCTTCGGATCCTTGCGGTTGCTGCCGGCGTTTGGACAGGCGATCAAAATACAGATAGATCACCGGGGTGGTGAAGAGCGTCAGGACCTGGCTGAAAATCAGTCCGCCCACCATGGTGATGCCGAGCGGATGACGGAGTTCCGATCCCACGCCGGTGCCGAGCATCAGCGGCAACGCACCGAGCAATGCAGCCATGGTCGTCATCAGGATGGGACGGAAACGCAGGAGACAGGCCTCGTAGATTGCCTCCTCGGGAGATTTGCCACCGGCGCGCTCGGCCTCGAGGGCGAAGTCGATCATCATGATCGCGTTTTTCTTCACGATGCCGATGAGCAGGATGATGCCGATGATCCCGATCATCCCAAGATCGGTGCGTCCGAGTTGCAGCGCGAGCAGCGCGCCCACGCCCGCCGAAGGCAGCGTGGAGAGAATCGTGATCGGGTGGATGTAGCTCTCGTAGAGCACGCCCAGCACGATGTACATGGTGACAATCGCTGCGATGATCAGGAAAAGCGTGTTCGACAGGGAGGCGCTGAAAGCCTGGGCCGCGCCCTGGAAACTGATCTGCACGCTCGCGGGCACCCCCAGTTGTTCCTGCGCTTTTTTCACGGCGTCCACCGCGTCCCCGAGGGAATATCCGGGGGCGAGGTTAAACGACACGGTGGCGGCGGGAAATTGCGAAACGTGATTGATGGCGAGAGGGGCGTGGCGCTCGCTGACGTGAGCCACCGTGGTCAACCGCACCTGCGTGCCGTTGGTGGAAGTCACATAGATATTTTCCAGCGTGTGCGGACCGCGCTGCAATTCGGGCGGCGCTTCGAGGACCACGCGATATTGATTGGACTGCGTGAAGATGGTGGAGACCAGCCGCTGGCCAAAGGCATTGTAGAGGGCGTTGTCGATCGAGGCGACGGTGACGCCGAGGCGCGAAGCCGTGTCGCGATCGATCTCCAGGTATGCCTGCAACCCTTCGTTTTGCAGATCGCTGGTGACGTCGGCGAGTTGTGGCGAGTCGTGCAAGTGATCCACCATCTTGTTGACCCAGGTGGCCAGGTCGTCGGAGTTCGCGGACTCCACGCTGAACTGGTACTGCGTACGGCTGACCGTGCTCTCGATCGACAGGTCCTGCACGGGTTGCAGATAGAGGGTAATTCCAGGAAGGCCGGCGAGCTTGGGCTGCAAACGATGGATCACATCGACCGCGCTGCCTTTGCGCTGGTGCTGCGGCTTGAGGTTGATCAGGAAACGGCCGCTGTTGAGCGTGGAATTGGTGCCATCCACGCCGATGTACGAGGAGAGGCTTTCCACTTCCGGGTCGGCGAGAATGATGCGCCCGAGCGCCTGCTGGCGCTCCGCCATTGCGGTGAAGGAAACCGATTGCGGCGCTTCGGAAATGCCCTGGATGGCACCGGTGTCCTGGACGGGAAAAAAGCCTTTCGGAATGACGACGTAGAGAATTCCCGTGAGCAACAAGGTGCCGATGGCCACCGCGAGGGTGAGTGCCTGCCGCTTCAGCACCCATTGCAGCATCACGCCGTAACGCGAGATCACCGCGTCGAAAAAGTGGCCGCTCGCCTTGTAGAATCGTCCCTGCTTTTCCTCTGGCGTGTGATGCAGCAGCTTGGCGCACATCATGGGCGTGAGCGTCAGGGAAACCACCGCGGAAATGAGGATGGAAACGGCGAGCGTGATGGCGAACTCGCGGAACAGGCGGCCCACGACATCGCCCATGAACAGCAGCGGGATCAGCACCGCGATCAGCGACACGGTGAGCGAGATGATGGTGAAGCCGATTTGTTCGGCGCCCTTGAGCGCGGCTTGCAGGGGTGTTTCGCCTTCCTCCAGGTAACGCGCGATGTTTTCGATCATGACGATCGCGTCGTCGACGACGAAGCCGGTGGCGATGGTGAGCGCCATCAGCGTGAGATTGTTGATGCTGAAACCGGCAAGGTACATCACGCCGAAGGTGCCGATCAGGGAAAGCGGTACGGCGACGCCGGGAATGATGGTGGCGGGAATGTTGCGCAGGAACAGGAACACCACGAGCACGACAAGCGCGATTGAGAGCAGCAGTTCAAACTGCACGTCCTCCACCGAGGCGCGGATGGTGATGGTGCGGTCGGTGAGCGGAATTACTTCGATCGAACCGGGGAGCGTCGCCTGAAGTTTGGGCAGAAGTTCGTGAATCCGGTCCACCACTTCGATCACGTTCGCGCCCGGCTGGCGCTGGATGTTGAGAATGATGGCGGCGCGGTCGTTGGCCCAGGCGGCGAGCTGGGTGTTTTCCGCGGCGTTGACGATTTTCGAGACATCGCGCAACCGGACGGACGCGCCGTTGCGGTAGGCGATGATCAGGTTTTCATAATCCTCCACCGAGCGCAGCTGGTCGTTGGCATCGATGGTGGAGGCGCGGGCCGGGCCGTCGAAACTGCCTTTTGCCTGGTTCACGTTCGCGGCGCCGATGGCGGTGCGCACGTCCTCGAGCGTCAGCCCGCTGGCGGCGAGCGCGCGGGGATCGGCCTGGACACGGACCGCGGGGCGTTGTCCGCCGCTGATGCTGACGAGACCGACGCCGGGGATTTGCGAGAGTTTTTGGGCGAGGCGGGTGTCGACGAGATCCTCGACCTTTGGCAGGGGAATCGTGCTGGCGGAAATGCCCAGCGTGAGAATCGGAGCGTCGGCCGGGTTGACCTTGTTGTAGATCGGCGGCGTGGGCAGGTCGGTGGGCAGAAGATTATTCGCGCCGTTGATCGCGGCCTGCACTTCCTGTTCGGCGACGTCGAGGGTGAGATCGAGGCTGAAGGTCAGCGTGATGATCGAGGCGCCGCCGGAGCTGGTCGAAGCCATGCGACTGAGCCCGGGCATTTGTCCGAACTGGCGCTCGAGCGGAGCGGTGATGGAGGACGTGATGACTTCCGGGCTGGCGCCCGGATACAGGGTGACGACCTGAATCGTGGGATAATCCACCTGTGGCAGGGCGGAAATCGGCAGCATGCGGTAGGCGAAGGCGCCTGCCAGAAGGATGGCGACCATCAACAGGGAGGTCGCGACCGGCCGCAGAATGAACGGTTTTGAGGGATTCACGGTGGCTCGCTCGACGAGTTACTTTTTGCCCGGCCAGTTGCCGTTGTGCTGGCGTTTCGTGGCCGATTTGTCGGTG
>JBEHXD010000263.1:0-7418 GCA_048498875.1 Verrucomicrobiota bacterium | reverse complement strand
TGGCTGGCCGCATTCGCCTCGGAAAACTGCCGCGCGGCGATCCACGAGGAGAGATAAACCCCCAAGGCTACGACGACCACGAAGAGTATTGCGCCTGCTTCTACCATGATGGGTCTACTATCGTCACGCGGATCGATTTTGCACCGCGGAAACGTCATCGTTCCTCCACTACAATTGAAACTGTCGCAAAACATAACCGGCCCTCATGAGACCGGCAAAGCACCGACCTTTGCTAGTATTCCCAAGCCAGCAGGTTAGGGGATCGATACAGATCGTTTCACTCTGAAGTGTTTCGATGTTTCGAATGATTGCGTAGCCGGGCAACTCGACTGTAGCCGGGGGCGTTGACCCCGGTCCGGAAAAACCCAAGGCCCGGGGTCAACGCCCCCGGCTACAGTTTTTAAAAAAGCTCTATGCGTGGGAGCGTGCTCGCCCGGCTTCTTCCGCGCTGCGGCCTTTCGCCAACAGCTGGGCGATACGATCGGCATCGTACACGCAACCGGCCCAGCTTCCCCCGCTGGCGTGTTGCAAGGCCGCCCATAAGCGTGTGTCGGCCGGCACGCGGGGATCGGGTTTTAGATCCGGATGAATCGTGCGTGCGGCCAGTTCTGCCGCGGTGAGCGAAATTACGTCGAGGCTGCCCTCGAGCCGTCTCGTGTCGATTTTCAGGCGGACGACATCGCCATCGCGCAATCGTCCGATCGGTCCGTCCGCCCAAGCCTCCGGGCTGATGTGGCCGACGCAGGCACCCGTGGATACGCCCGAAAAACGACCGTCGGTGATCAACGAAATTTTTTCACCGCCTTTCATGTGTTTCAGGGCGGAAGTGATTTGATACGTCTCCGGCATTCCACTGCCCGGACCGATTCCGATCAGCACCATGACGTCGCCGGGGCTGATGGCGGAATTTTTGATCGCCTCGATCGCGGCGGCTTCCGACGTATAGATGCGCGCCTTGCCTTCGTGCAGGTAGACTCCCTCGGCGTCGAGCGCCTTGGGCGCGATGGCCGTGCTTTTAACCAAGGCACCTTCCGGCGCGAGATTGCCCTGCAGAAACGTTACCGTGCTGGCCAGTCCGGCCTGCCGGGCTCGCTCGGCAGACATGATCGCATCGTCAGGATCGATGCCGTCGAGCTGCCGGAGTTTTTCGCGCAGGCGCGCGCGTCGTTCGCTTTTTTCCCACCACGCAAGATTTTCGCCGAGGGTTTTTCCGGTGACGGTTAATGCATCGAGCTTGAGCAGTCCGAGCGCTCGCAGGTGCAACATGACCTCGGGAACTCCGCCGGCGAGGAACACCTGGACGGTTGCAAAATGCTTCGGACCGTTCGGCAGTACATCAACCAGCCGGGGAACCAGCCGGTTGATGCGCGTCCAGTCGCCGACCATCGGGGGTTTCAGTCCCGCGGCATGAGCGATGGCCGGCACGTGGAGCACGAGGTTGGTCGAGCCGCCGACCGCCGCGTGCAGCACCATCGCGTTGTGGATCGAATCCGCCGTGAGAATGTCCCGCGTGGTTCGCCCGGTTTTGTCGAGATTCATCAAGGCCAGCGCCGATCGTCGAGCGAGATCGCGCCAGATGTCGGCACCGGAAGGACTGAGTGCGCTGTGCGGCAGCGCCAGACCGAGTGCCTCTGCGACCACCTGGCTGGTGGCAGCAGTGCCCATGAATTGACAACCCCCGCCGGGAGAACCGCACGCGCGGCAACCCATGTCCGCGGCCTGTTCGATTGAGACTTCACCGCGGGCAAAGCGCGCGGGCATCGTTTGTACCTTGCCGGCGTCTTCCGCGTCCTCGGCCAGCAGCGTGACGCCACCCGGTACCAACACCGTGGGAAGATCCGGACTGCCCGCCAGGGCCATAAGCATCGCCGGAAGACCTTTGTCACAGGTCGCGATGCCGAGCACGCCGCGTCGCGTTGGGAGCGAACGGATAAGCCGGCGCAGGACTACAGCGGCATCGTTGCGATACGCGAGGCTGTCGAGCATGCCCGCCGTGCCATTGGTGCGTCCGTCGCAGGGATCGCTCACGCAACCGGCAAAAGGCAGTGCCCCGTTGGCGGAAATCGTGCGTGCGGCTTCCTCGACCAGCAGGCCGATTTCCCAGTGCCCGGTGTGATAGCCCAGCGCGATCGGCGAGCCATCGGGTGCGCGAACTCCTCCCTGCGTGCTGAGAATCAGAAACTGGCGCCGCAGCAGTTGCGCCGGATTCCAGCCCATCCCCGCATTCTGGGTCAGGCCGAAAAAATCTCCGCTGGTCATGCCCTTTAAGATCTCGGGCGTAAGCGGCAGCCGTCCCGACGGTCCGGGCGCCGTGGTGCGCAACTGATAGATCGCGTCGTCGGAAGAATCGAGAATCGGGTCGGCGGACATTACGAAAAGCGGACGATTAAAGCACCGTGTTGATGAGCGTGCCCACCGGCTCAATCGTGATTCGCATTTCGTCGCCGCTTTGCAGCGTGAAGGAATCCGGTGGCACGACGCCGGTTCCCGTCATCAAATAGCAACCGACGGGAAACGAATTATCCCGGAAAAGCCATTCGGCGAGTGAGGGGAGCGGGCGCTTGAGTGAGGCCAGGGTCGTTTGTCCGCCAAAAACCCGGGCACCGGCGCGCAGGATTTCGATGGCGATGACGGTCGACGTGGCCGGAAGGTCATTGGTGATCACGAGACACGGTCCGAGCGCGCTGCTGAGATCATAGACCTTGGCCTGCGGCAGATAGAGCGGATTTTCGCCTTCGATGTCGCGCGAGCTCATGTCGTTGCCGATCGTGTAGCCGAAAATTTTCCCGTGACTGCTGATCGCAAGGGTCAGCTCCGGTTCGGGGACGTTCCAACGGGAGTCGGACCGGATGCGCACATGGGCGCCGGGCGCAGCGACTCGGTGGGGCGTGCCCTTGAAAAAAATCTCCGGACGCTCGGCGTCGTAAACCCGGTCGTAGAAGGTGCCGCCTCCGGCGTCTTTCGATTCCGCCATGCGCGCGCTTTTGCTGCGGAGGTACGTCACGCCCGCCGCCCAGATTTCCTGATGCGAGATTACTGCAGAAGTTTTTTCGCCGGCACCGGGCAACTTGGTCGGAGCACCCGTGTGGAAGGCGGTCGTGGCGAGCGCCACGGGATCGGTGGAGCTGAACAAGGCGTCGATGCTGAAATCGGGGCCGGGTTTGGCGACAACTCCGTCCTTTTCGAGGAGGAGGAACTCAGGGGTGGCGAAAAGGCGAATCATGGGATCCCTTCAGTGAGACCGAAATTGCCGCCAGCGCAACCCGTCCCCGCAGTCGCGATGGTCTAACAATGGGGTGAAATCCGGGGGTAGCCAAATGCCATGATCCCGTAGGTTGCGAGCTCGCCTCGCAACGTGGCGCGTGGCGCGCAAGCGCGCCACCTACGAGTGTGAGTGATTTCCTTGTGGGCCAGGTGCCCTCACCTGGCGGGGGAGGGATTCGTGAATTAAGAAAGCGGGGTGAGGGCACCCCGCCCACATCGTGATGATTGGGGGCTGGAATATACCGTGGGTGTAGGTTGCGAGCTTGCTCGCAACGTGGTGCGTGGTGCGGCAAGCGCACCACCTACGCATGGTATCCTACCACAACCGCCGCAACGTCAGCGCGCCGGTCTCCGTATTTTCCGTGCCAACATAAGTGAACCCCCGGCTCTTGTAGAATTCGATGTCGCGGACGCGCTTTTCCCGCATGGCCCGGCTGGGACGTTTCTCCTCCGGAGTCGGGGTGTCTGATCCGAAGCGAACCGACACGCCGGCAAACTCGCGATCGGGCACCGATCCGCTCTTTTTGTAGAAGCGCAGCACGGCATCGAGGAACTTCGAAAGGAAACCGGAGCCACTGAGGGAATCGGGCACGTACAAATTGCTGATTTTCCATTCGGCCAGCCAGGGTCCGTCCGGTTTCTTGGGATTCGCCAGGTGCTCTTCGATCAACGCGAAGCCGATCGATAGCGCCTGGTTCGACAAGGCGCCGTTGTAACCGAGCAAGGTCAGGTCGTACGAGAAAACCCGATAGCCCGTCAAATTGGGCAGGGCGTTCGTCAATTGAAATTGGCCGACCGCAAAACTCCGGGTCACAAAATCGGCGGTGCCGGTCACGTCGCGCAGGTGAAGTCCCGCGAGGTTTTTCGCCGCAGTGGAGGCTCCTGGACATTCCGGATCGATCGCGCCGACCCGGAACCGGGCATTGATGAATTCGCGGATACCCAGACCGTAGAGCGGCGCAATCACCGGCCACCATCGCCGGAACGAAGGCGTGGCGGCCCAGCGGTAGAAATAATTCATCCACCCTTCGTTCAAGGGATGCGACCAGTAGCGTTCGAGCTCCGCCGCGACCCAGACGTCCTCCATGATCTGCGCGACGCGAATCAGATAACTGAGAATTTGAATTTCATCGTCCACGCTTGGGGGAGCGAGGGCCGGGGCCTGTTGGTTGGCGGCGACCGCCGCGACGGCGGCGAGGGCGGTGGCCTCGGCGAAAAATTCCCCGCGCAACTGTGCCGGGCCTTCGCTCATCAGGTCGTGCTCGAGCGAGGCGCAACGTTCGCTCATGACGAGGAAGTTGGCCTGAAGATCCGCCGGCGCCGTATGCCAGCGGGAACGGACGTCGCGGAACAACCTTTCGGCGGGACTGCGCGTGGCATTGGGCGGGATTTCAAAGAAACCGAGGGACGTGTCGATTGCGTGCTCGCCGAGCCGGCGATACGATTCCCACTGCGCCTCGTCGTAGAACTGGTCGGCCGTGCCTTCGTGGGGAAACTCCCCGTTGCGCGTGCTATATTGCAATACGTCGGGTGGCTCGTCGCCGGTCAGGCACGGCTTGATGTAGAGAATCGTGCCCTTGTCCATTCCCGCCATGCCGTCATAGTGAATGGTTCCAATGACCGCATGCTGGGTGGCGCGGTGGTTTTCGTCGGGACGCAAGGATGAGACATCCATTTCGATCTCCACGCCAAAATCCTCGCGCACCCGGCGCAGCACGTTGGCCAGATCGTCGAAAGCCACTTCGCGATCGGCCCCGCAATCGGAAACGATGATGTAACGGCAATGGCGGCGGACGAGTTCGTACAGGCCGAAATTTTCGAAGTGGTTGCCGTCGGAGAGATGAAGATTGCCGCGGGTGGTGTGCGACATGCCGAACAATTCGGAGAGAAAAAAGCGGCCGGGAAACGTGTAGTTGCCGCGGAACGGATTGTCCGGATGCGGCACCCACAAGCCGAGGCGGAGGTTCAACGCGCTCATCAAAAATCCGACGGAACGTCCGAGGTCCATGGAGACGCGCCCCATTTGCGAGTTGAACGCCGCCGCCGAGGCGGTGAGCGCGGCGGAAAGTCTCAGGTCATCGAGGCGGGCGGTTTGATCGCCGAGACTGATGCCATTGCCCGACAGCACGGCGCTGCGTGCGCCGCGGTAAAGATTGGCGAGCTGGTCGCCCGACATGTCGTTGGCGGCCACGCATACGAGATGAATCGGACGTGCCACGTCGCGCATCTGGCCGAGCTTGATGTCGTCGTTGGGCCGCTCGGAGGTCTGGCGGTTGAGCGCGGCGCGATCGCTTTCGCGGGGATTGGCGGCCTCATGAAAGGGATTGGACGCGCCCAGGTAGCAGCGGCTGATGCGGGAGCGGTAGAATTCGTGCATGCCGACGCGCGCCGGGTCGAAGAAATAGGTCGTGAGCAGAATCAGGGTGCAACACGCGAGGAACGGCAGCCAGAACGGCAGCATGAGGACGTTGCTGTTTTTGCAGCCCCACCAGTGAAGCAACGTGCCCACGAGGACGAACATCAGCAGCCAGACGATGGTGGAAAGGGCTTTGGGTGTGGCGCGTTTCAACCAGCTCACGGCGAAATCAGTGAAACCGCTTCCGCGCGTCTCCTGCACAGGTTCCGTAAGCCATTTTTTAGCCCACATGAAAAGCAGTGCAGACACCGTGGTGCCGAGTCCGGTGGCCTGCAGCTTGAGCTCGTTGCCCTTGTCGCCGAGGTAGGCGGCGAACAACCAGAGTCCTGCCAGCACGGTCATGCCCGCCGCCAGGCCCAGAATGCGCGTGGTGCAGCGCTCGAGTCCGACCAGCCAGGGAATCCAGTTTGGTTTGCGAAAAAAACGGGCGCCCACCACGCGACCAAAAAGCAAAAATAAACTGCAGCTGCCGAGCAGCAGGGGCAGCGATTTGGCATAGTTGAATTCAGTGAAGGTAGGCCAGGACATCAGGTTCGGCGCCGGCAGCGCCTTGCGATGGATGGCCCAGTAAACATAGCCCGCGGCGAGGGCGCCCGAACAGACGTACGCGAACGTTTCGAATCCATTGCGCTCGGCGCGGCCGGCATTGCGCCAGCCGATTTCCGTGAAAGCCAGGTAGAACAGCAGCGCAAATGCCGAGACCAGTGCTCCCTCCACGCCCGGGAGCGTCAGGGCTGCAAGGCCGATCACCCACAGATACCAGGTGGCACCGAGCACCGCGAGGGCGGCCAGCAGCGAGGGCAACATCCCGCCGAGGATGGTCATCACGATCGCCCAGAATTCGCTCTCGAAAAATCCCGCCCGTGGCAGCAGGAACCGGCTGAACTCGCGCAAGTGCCGGATTTCCGCCCGCTCACCGCTGCGACGGTCGAAACCGCTCGGGAAATTCCCCGCGCGATCGCGGTCGCGCTGCAACCACGCCGTCCAGAATCCTCCAACATAACCTCCGCCCGAAACCGTGGCAAGGTAGTCGACATGCGAAAGAATGCCCAGCCGTGCGAGACTCTGGAGCACGCCCAGGTTGAACGTGGCACTGCGAATACCACCGCCCGAAAGCGCCAGTCCAAATCGATCGTGGGGCGTGAAGCGGATGGAAGGTTCGCCGGCGGACCCTTTGAGCACCTGAATTTTCCCGGCGCCTTTGGGAGCCTCGCGATCGCGGTCGAGGTGTTCCGATTCCGCCCGGTAAAGATCCTCGAACGAGAGCACGCGTTTCTCCGGCGACAAAAGGGTGCGCAGCCGGTTTTTGATCTTTTGGGGAACAGTCTGACCGGGTGATGGCGGTGCCGGTTTCTCTTTTGAGGAATCAAGTGCGTCGGAACTCATGGAAATAAAACAACGGGGTCGGTTCGTTTCACGGAGCGTCTAAGATAAAACTGTAGCCGCGGGGGAGAATCAGATCGGCAGGATTGTAAGTCACGATCCAAAAATTTAGCGGCAAAAGAGCACAAGGAAGCGGGAGCATTTCTGATAAAATTGTGGCCGGAAATAAATTGAAAATGGTAGGGCGGACTATCCCTAATCCGCCGTTCAGGATAATCGCTTATCTCTACCGGTTTTCGTTCGTACCTCGGCGGATTAGGGATAATCCGCCCTACCGTCGTCATGTCGGTCAGGTGGGTGGCGTCTTTCGACTGGTTCAAACCGCCCGGTGTACGGCCACAGTTTTTTGAAAACG
>JBEHXD010000262.1:0-7435 GCA_048498875.1 Verrucomicrobiota bacterium | reverse complement strand
GTAAAGTATGCGATTGCTTCTCCGCTTTCAGAGCCGGAAATACCCTGCGCAAGTCTCCGGTAAGGTCTTCCCGCACGTAAAACCAGACTCCGAAGTCCACCACATTGGTTGCCAGCAAATCCGCACTGTTGGGATTCATCATGGTTTTCGGACTGCGTGACGCCGCCGGAGTATTGCTGGTACTGCCATAACCTGACGCCTCCACATCATAGCCGATCGAAAAGGTATTCGTTGTCCCCACCACCGAGCGAAACAGGCTGTAGCGAACGTCGGCGGGATTCGCTGTCGAAACCGATCCACTCACCGGCCTCCGTGCGATTTGATAGGATACCGCCACCGGCAAACTTCCGTCCGACTCCACGTTGGTGGTCATTAACCGAAGCCAGGTCCCGGAAACGGCAAAACGCGCGCGATCCAGCTGGGGAGTGAGTCCCGCGTCCGGATCCGGAAGCAACCGCAGACTATCAGAGGTCGCCGGTTTCATTCGCGATACAAACAGCCAGCCATGGAATGCGAGCTGCGCTTGGGAATTCACCATCGCGGCCGCCATCCACGTCGTCCCATCGCGACGAAAAATCGCCGTATGCAGATCCTTTTCGACCATATCGAGCACCAGTTTTGCCTGCGACCCGGCATTAAATTTATGCTGAGTGCGTTGCCAAAGACCAAGAGCATTGGTGACCACCGTCAGCATGACCCCGGCAATGATCAGGGTTATGGCGACCGCCACGAGCAGTTCCAACAACGTGAATGCCTTTGCGTCCGATTTTTTCACCGGCGAATCGAAAGGTTGAACGTGACTTGCTCCCGATCGGCGAGCGACGTGATCGTTGCTGAATTGGGCAAATGATAGGGCCACGATACCCGGACATGCAGCAACAGGGCGGCACCTGCCCCGTCGAATGCCAAAGGCGCATCGCTGAACCGCCAGGTTTCGATCAGGAAATACTGTTCATCGACGCTCATTCGCCGATCTGCCGGCGGTGGTTGGTAATCGAGTGCCTGCACCATCAGCGCGTTGCGGGTTGCGACCAGCTTGAGCGTATCCGGCATCGGGGCCGAAAGCACTTGGGTCTGCGCCGCCAGCACATCGAAGCCGCCGGCGATTGCCACGCGCGTTAATTCAACGCGCACCGCATCGGGCAGGCGAAGCGCAGCCTGGGTGTCGGAAACCCGCCCCGACTGCCGGGCCAGAGCAGGCATCAAGCCAACCATCACGGTCATCGCCGCGATAAAAATTCCAACCGCGACGACCACCTCAAACAACGAAAATCCTGTGACCGATCCTGGGGGAGAAGAGCGCATCGATCAGAAACTCACCCGGGAATTGATCAACGCCGGGACTCCGTAGACACTGAGCGTCAGACCGCACACATTACCCGGATTCTCCAACACCACCGGTGATTCTCCTTCGGCAAATGATCCCGGCGAACGCAGTCGCCCATTAATCAGGATTACATCTCCCGACTGGGTCGTGGTGGAAGTCGGAGAAAGCGAAATGTTAACCCACTGTTCAATATTGGCGCCGTTGATCGCCTCGCTGGTGATTCGATTGGTCCTCAACGCTGTCGAACGCAGCGCCGAGCCATCGGTTTTTGTCCAGGGCACATTGGCACTCGGGGCAAATAAGCCCCCCGGGAGCGTAGTGAAATTTCCCGGGATCACATAGACCGAGTCCGGCAGAAAAACGTCGGTCAGCGTCTGCCACCCGCCCGCCGTCTGGAGTTGGACCACGACGTATCGCAAATAGCGGCGCGGTTCGGCCGCGCCGGAAGGATCGACGTTGATCAGCAACCGGGAAGACTGACCGCTCGCCGCCGCCTGGGTGCGGGCCAGCGTGATCAGATTTGAAAACAACGCCTGCCCCGCCTTTAGCGCCGTGGTGCGACCACTTTCGCTCCGTCGGGCGAGCAGGAAAAACGAAAGAGAGGCCATGAGCGCCATCACGACAAGCAATTCGATCAACGTGAAGGCGCCGCGATCTGAAGGAAATGTCACCGTTTTCATTTCCAGCTAAAGATAAAGTCGGGATTGGCGGCCGTGGCATTGGGTGCCGCGGAATAGAAAATCACCCCGGCGCGGACTCCACCCGAAGGGAAATCCGAAGACGCCGGCGTCATGCCGTTGACCGCGGGCAGCGTGGTGAAATCGCTGCCCGCCTTGATCACGCCATCCAGGTCCTTGTCCACGAGCACCGCGATCATCGTATTCTCGCACGGATCCTGCAGTAGACTATCTGTCGTGAAATCGCTGTTCCCAAAGGTGTGAAATCGTACGAGCCGGCGATTCTGCACCTCGGGGAATCGCGAATCAGTGGAACTTGAGTAAGTGGGCAACGCCGAGCCATCACGGCGTTTGCCGGCGAGCACGTCGTGAAACAAATGCAGCGTGGCCGGATCCGTGTTCTGGCCGGAAGGATTGACCAGATTGGAGCTGTGGAGCGCCGGATAATAACCGTAATCGCTGCGAAAACTTTCGAGCGCGGCGGTCCACTGGTTGAAAACCACGTGGGTCTTCGCCTTCACTGCCGCGATCCGGGCGGAGCGGATGGCCGGGAATAGCAACGACGCCAGCACGGCGATCACGACCACGACTGCGAGAATTTCCATCAGCGTGAATCCGGAAACCGCAGGCCGTGAATTTGCCTGCCGCACGGGACAGGAGGAATTCAACTTCATGGCGCGGAGTTGGCGTAGAGGTTGTCCGTATTTTCCAAAGGCGCGGAATCAGCGAATCCGCCCGGAAGTAAACCCGCCGAATCCAGACCATCACTTCCGACTGAATACAGAACGTAGCCCGGATTGTCCCATGGCGACTGCGTGCGATAGGCGTAGCGGTAGGATCGTCCCCACGGGTCCACGATCACTGCGGTCGCATCCGAAAAAGGATCGCTGACGCCACTGACGGAGAAACGCGCAAGTTCAACGAAGCTGTGCAAGCGGACTGCTTCATCGCGTGGTCCACGCTGCCCGATGAGCGCCTGCAACAGCCGGGAAGCATCGTTGGTCCGCGGATAATCCCCGCACATCCTTCGATAGTCCTCGAGCGCCGTGGCCAGCACCGCGAGTTCCGCTTTCGCACGGGCGACCCGGCTGGCCTGACTGGCGCGATGAGCGCCGTGAAGCGCGATCGCACCCAGCGCGGCCACGATCGCCATCGTGACCATGATCTCGAGCAGGGTAAACGCCGCCGGCAGATGCGCGCGGCGAACCGACACTGATTCGTAGGTATAAAACATAAGGGGCCAACTTTGCAGTTGGCCCCCTGCGGTTACGAAAGAGTTGGATTATTCCTCGTCCTGTTTCAAGGCCGCAATCACGTTGAAGTCTTCAAGCGTGGTCGTGTCGCCCTTGATTTCACCGCTGGTCGCCAGTTCCTTGAGCAGACGGCGCATGATTTTTCCGGAGCGCGTCTTGGGCAGGCCCGCGGCAAACCGAACCTGATCAGGCTTCGCCAGCGAACCGATTTCCTTCCCCACATGGGCGCGGAGCGCTTCCTTGAGTTCCTCGCTGGCCGTGTGGTTCGCCTTAAGAGTCACGAATACGACGAGTGACTGGCCTTTCAATTCATCCGGACGGCCCACCGCGGCAGCCTCGGCGACGGCGGGATGGGACACCAGCGCGCTCTCGATCTCGGCCGTGCCGATGCGATGACCGGAAACATTGAGCACGTCGTCGATGCGTCCGACGACCCAGAGGTAACCGTCCTTGTCCTTGCGCGCGCCGTCGCCGCAGAAATAAATTCCGGGAATCTCGCTCCAATATTGTTTTTTGAAACGCTCGTCGTCGTTCCAGAGCGTGCGGAGCATCGACGGCCAGGGTTGGGTGAGAAACAATTTGCCGCCGGCATTCTTCGGCACTTCGTTGCCCTTTTCGTCGAGGACCTTGGGGACCACGCCAAAAAAAGGCAGCGTGCAGGAACCGGGTTTTGTCGGAGTGACGCCCGGCAAAGGCGTGACCATGATCGCGCCGGTTTCGGTCTGCCACCACGTATCGACGATCGGACAACGCTTCTTGCCGATCATGGAGTGATACCACATCCACGCCTCGGGATTGATCGGTTCACCCACGGAACCCAGCAGGCGCAGCGAGGCGAGACTGTGTTTCTTCACGTAGTCGTCGCCCCAGCGCATGAAGGCCCGGATGGCGGTCGGCGCTGTATAAAAGATCGTGAC
This sequence comes from Verrucomicrobiota bacterium, assembly GCA_048498875.1. Taxonomy (GTDB): domain Bacteria; phylum Verrucomicrobiota; class Verrucomicrobiia; order Opitutales; family Opitutaceae; genus Lacunisphaera. The sequence goes on along the minus strand of JBEHXD010000262.1, from coordinate 3,261 downwards.
GTTATGTTTATCGATAATCTGCCAGAAACGGTCCGGCTCGGGCTGGTTCGGCGCGCCTTCGTACATGAGGACGGTCGCTCCGTTGCTGAGCGGTCCGTAGACGACGTAACTGTGTCCGGTAATCCAGCCGATGTCCGCTGTACACCAGTACACATCCGATTCTTTCAAATCGAAAACGTAGTGCGAAGTCAGACCGGTGCCGAGGAGATAGCCGGCCGACGTGTGCAGCACCCCCTTGGGTTTGCCGGTTGAACCCGACGTATAGAGAATAAACAGCGGGGTTTCGCTCTCGAACGCCTTCGCTTTGTGGGTCGCCGAGGCTTTCGCCACCAGGTCGTGCCACCACAGGTCGCGTCCTTCCACCATGGTGACCGGCGATGCCGTGCGTTTGAACACAATCACTTTTTCCACCGACGGTGTCCCGCTCAACGCCCGGTCGACGTTGTTCTTGAGTTCAATCACCTTGCCCCGACGCCAGCCACCGTCGGCGGTGATGATCAACTTGGCCTGGGAATCGTTCACCCGATCCTTGATCGCCTCCGAGCTGAATCCGCCGAAAATCACCGTGTGGATCGCCCCCAGGCGCGCGCAGGCCAGCATGGCAACGGCTGCCTCGGGAATCATCGGCATATAGATGGCCGCACGATCCCCTTTTTTCAGGCCAAGCGATTCCAGGACATTCGCAAACTGACATACCTCGCGATGCAGCTGGCGATAGGTGATCGTCCGGCTGTCACCGGGCTCGCCTTCAAAAATAATTGCCGCCTTGTTGGCCCGGGCCGAATCGAGGTGTCGGTCGACACAATTTTCCGCGACGTTTAACTGTCCTCCCGAGAACCACTTGGCGTGAGGGGCTTTCCATTTCAGCACGCTGCTGAAGGGTTTTCGCCAGCTGATGAATTTTTTCGCCTGACGCTCCCAAAACTTGTCTGGAGCGTTGACAGACTCTGCATAGAGCCTACGGTAATTGGCGAAGCTACCAAGGTTTGCTTGGTTCTTGAACTCGGCTGAAGGCTTGAAAATTCGGCTTTCCCGAGACACTGAGGTTATCGTTTGGTCCGTCATTAGTTTCTACTCTACAGGGGTTGAGACTTAAAAATCGGTTAATGAAATGCCCCCGACGGATTTCACGGTCAAGCTTAGGTAGCTCGAAAACTCGTTTTGTATGGATAATGAAAACCCGCCAGCCGTACCTGCTACGTCGCCGGCTTCCACTCCTGCTCCGGCGTTGCCGGAGAATACCATTCGCGTCGAAGGCATCCTCGACATCGACAACAGCCGCAATGGCCAGCTGCTCGATCTCACCCGCCACGGCAAACGCCGGCCGACCGATCCCTTTGTGCCGCGCGAGTTGATCCGGCGGTTTCACCTGCAGCAAGGCAGCATGATCACGGCATCGGCGACGCCCGATCCGCGGTTCCCGAATCCGAAGATTCGTTTTATTGAGAAAGTCGACGGCCTGGACCTCGAGGCCCGGCGTCGCAGCGTGGATTTCGCCAATCTCACCACGATCACGCCAAACGAGCAGATCAAGCTCGAGATGAAAGACGGTCGGATGACCAACCGGGTGATCGATCTGATCTGCCCCATCGGCAAAGGCACCCGCGGTCTGATTGTCGCTCCGCCGCGCACGGGAAAAACCACTTTTTTGCGCGATATTGCACTCGGCATTATCGAAAACCATCCTGAGTGCTTCGTGATGATTCTCCTCGTGGACGAACGTCCGGAAGAGGTCACTGATTTCAAGCGCAGCGTGCCCGCCGAAGTGTGGGCTTCCTCCAACGACGACCCGGTTGAAAATCATATCCGGGTCTCGGATCTCTGCATCGAGCGCGCCAAGCGCCTCGTGGAGGCCGGCAAGGACGTGGTCCTGCTCATCGACTCCCTCACCCGTCTCGCCCGTGCCCACAACACAGCGAAGAATTCCGGCCGCACCGGCACCGGTGGCTTGGACGTCCGCGCGTTGGAACGTCCCCGTCAGCTTTTCGCCTCCGCCCGCAATACCGAAGATGGCGGTTCTCTCACCATCATCGCCTCGATCCTCGTCGAAACCGGTTCCCGCATGGACGACGTGATTTTCCAGGAGTTCAAGGGCACCGGTAACATGGAGCTCGTTCTCGACCGCAAAGCGGCCGAAATGCGCATCTGGCCGGCGGTCAACGTCGCTTCCTCCGGCACCCGCAAGGAAGAGCTGCTATTGGAGGAAAAGACCCTCGAAGGCATTCATTTCTTCCGTCGCGCGCTGGTGCAGCAAAAAATTGAAGAGGCAACCGACACGATGGTTACGCGTCTTAGCAAGACCAAGAATAACGCGGAATTCATCAAACTTATTGCCCGTTAAACTTAACTCTTGCCCCGGCTTTTCAAAAGCGGGACAAATTTACCTTCCGCGCTCACCTTTTCACACGATAACGCTTAATGAATAGTTTCTCCGAGCAGTGTCTCGATATGGCTCGCTCAATCCTGAGCCATAACCTCGATTCGATTAATCCCGACGGCACCGTCACTCCCATTCCCGGCGAGAACCCTCGCTCTGACGAACCCGGCCATGTCGCCTTCGCCTTGGGCGAATATTTTCGCGCCACCGGCGAAACCTCCCTCAAAGGCTACGACCTGATCGATCTCACGGCGCGCTGCGTCACCGCCCAGGCCTTCACTGAACCCGCCGGCGAAAACGGCCTCGCCTACGCTTCCCTCGGACTTCTTTCCTTCAGCCCCTCCAAGGAGCGCAATCCCGTCTGGGAGCGCCTCGTGGAGGAAACCCGCCAACGGCTCGACAAGCTGTTGCTGACCCGCAGCGATTACGACAATTACTGGCAGGCCTTCAATATCGCAAAGGCGGTTTGCCGTTACAGTTTCGGTCTTTCCAAAAAAGACGAAACCTCCCGCCTGATCGAACGCATGGTCGAACGCATCGAGCAGACGAGCTCGGCTGGTTTCTTCGACGATGCCGAGAAAGGCATGGGCGGGCATTTCAATTTATACGGTGTAATGACGCTCGTGTTCGTGCGCTCCGCCCTCCAGCTGCATGCGAATTCCGCACTGCGCGAACGCAAGCTCCCGACTCTCCGCACCTACGCCGAGAAATACATCAAGATGATGCCGGACTTGGTCCGCGCCGATGGACTGGGTTGGGCTTACGGCCGCGCCGCCGGTGCGTACGGCCAGATGCATTGCATCACCATCATCCTGCAAGGCCTGCGCGATGGCTGGATTCCCGAGCAGCGTCAGCGACGGCAAGGATCAACTCCAGATCGTGTG
>JBEHXD010000261.1:0-7466 GCA_048498875.1 Verrucomicrobiota bacterium | reverse complement strand
AAATCAAAATGAGCGGTTTCGCGTGTCGCCACGCTCGCCAGCGCCAGCCACACGCTGCCCGCGAGCATCTGGATGCCGGCGGCGGTGAAAGGTTCGGCCGGCTGGCGGGCATAGCGCGTATAGATGGAGCCCACGCTCCAGGAAAAGCAGGCGAGGACCAGTCCGCCAATGCGCCAGGGATCGAATTGCGCGTGACCCTCGCCGAGGTTGGGTCCAACGAGTATTGCCAGCCCGATGATGCCAAGCGCGATGCCGGCAAATGTCGCAAGGGTGGGCTGTGTGCCGCGGGATTTGTCGCGGCCGAATTTTAGAACGGCCCAATCGAGCAGGACGATGAACAGCGGCCCCAGCGATACAACCAGCGTGGCGATAGCCGACGGGATTTTCTGTTCGGCCCAGGAAACCAGACCGTTCCCGCCCAGAATCAAAAATCCGCCAATCAGGAAATTATCGATCCACTGCCGGCGCGTGGCTTTGAATCCACGGGTCAATGCAATCCATGCGGTCAACAGCGTTCCGGCGACGAGAAATCGTGTGCTCGCCATCAGGAACGGCGGCAGGGTTTCGACCGCGATCTTGATGCCGAGATAAGTCGAACCCCACAAAAGATAGATCGTGGCGAAGCCTGCGATCAGCGAGGCTTTGGCGGGAGTTTTTTCGGAATCGGCCACGAATTGAACCGTTCGGATCAACGTTGGTTTCCACCGTCGTTGCGCCAGTGATATTCCATGTACCGGGCCGTTTTTTCCGCCATCACCGCTCCGTGCAACCGGGCGACCAGGTGCAATGAGAGGTCGATGCCGGCGGAAATGCCCGCGGAAGTCGCGATATGACCGTTATCGAAAAAACGTTTGTCCTCGTGCACGAGTGCGGTCGGGGCCAGCTCGCACAGCAGGGAGTGGGATTGAAAGTGGGTGGTGGCGGACTGGCCTTCGAGCAATCCCGCTTTGGCCAGCAGCAGCGATCCCGTGCAAACGGAGGCGACGATTTCCGCGTGTTTGGCCCGCAAGCGAATCCATTCGAGCACCGAGGGTTTGTTCAGCAATGCGCGGGTGCCGAAACCTCCCGGAATAACCAAAATGTCCGGAGCGGGTGCGGACTCGAAGGTGTGTTCGGGCACCACCTTCAGGCCGTGGTTGGTCCGGATGGTGCCGGGAGTTTCCGCCACCGTAAACACTCTGAAAAATGTTTTCTCCGCCAACTCATCCGCCACGGCAAACACTTCGAACGGTCCGGTGAAGTCCAGCACTTCGACGTGGTCGAAGACAAAAATAGCGGTGTTGCGACGCATGGTTTCGGGAGAAGTCACGAAAGAAATGGGGCCGGCCGGAAACCGGCGCGATCGCGTTCCAGTGGTCTAAACTTGTTTTTTGATGAGTTCGCTCAGCTTGATCAGCGAGGCCTCGACTTCGTCGGACCACGGCAGGCCGCAGCTCATGCGCATGCAATTGTTATAGCGGTCCTTCACGGAAAACAGTGCGCCCGGAGCGGTATTGATGCGATGCTTCAGCGCTTCGCGATAGAGTTTGAGCGTGTCGATGGCCTTGGGAAATTCGACCCAGATGACATTGCCACCTTGCGGGCGGCTGTAGCGGGTGCCCTCGGGAAAGTGGCGCTGCATGGTTTGGGCGAAGGAATGCAGCTGTTGGTGATAACTGCGGCGCAACGAGCGCAGATGGTGGTCGTAGCCGCCGTCGCGCAGGAATTCCGCGAGCGTCTTTTGCAGGATCACCGCCGTGCCCATGGTGTTCGTGAATTTCAGCCGCCGCACGCGTTCGAGATAGCGGCCGGGCGCGGCCCAGCCCACGCGAAAACTCGGCGCGAGGGTTTTGCCGAACGACGAGCAAAGCATGACGCGCCCATCGCGATCCCAGGCCTTGAGCGGCTTGGGCCGGACATCGCCGAAATGGGTATCGGCATAGATGTCATCCTCGATCAGCGGCAGGTCGAACTCGCAGAGCAGTTCATAGAGCCGCTTTTTCTTCTCCTCGGGCATCAGGCTCCCGAGCGGGTTGTGGAAATTCGGCATCACCAGCACCGCCTTCACGTCGTTTTGCTTGATGGCGTCGCGCAGTTCCTCGAGGCAGATGCCTTCGCGTGACGAGGTGGGAATTTCAAGTGCGCGCAAATTCAGACTCTGGATGATTTCCAGAAAACCGAAGTAGGCGGGGGTTTCGATCGCGACGGTATCGCCGGGCTTGGTGACCGCCCGCAGGCACAAGTTCAGCGCTTCCGAGCAACCCACCGTGACGACCAGTTCGTCGTGGGCAAGCGGCACGCCGCCCTGCAGATAGCGGCGCGAGATTTCGCGCGTCAGCGGTTCATAGCCCCAATTGACGGCATAGCGGCTGACGAGCGAGGGATCGCGCCGCACGACCGAGCCGAGCAGCCGGGCGAGTTTCTTGTTGGGAAACAGGCTGGTGTGCGGGAAGGCCGCGCCAAAAGGCATGAAATCGCTGTTGCTCGATCGCTCCACGATTTCCGTGGTGAGATCCTTGACCCCGACATAGGACGGCTTGGCCATGGGCTTGGCCATGCGCGGTTCGGGGCTGAGAAAAGGCGCGCGCGGCCGTACATAATAACCCGATTGCGGGCGGGCTTCCAGCAGCCCCCGATTTTCCAGCACCGTGTAAGCTTGAAGCACGGTGGCGATGCTGACGCCCCGCTGTTTCGACATCTGCCGCACGGACGGCACCCGGTGACCAGGCCGGAGCGTTCCCTGCTCGACCAAGGCTTGCAGTGAATTGGCCAGTTCCGCGTAGAGCGGTTGCGAAAGCACCGTGAGAGCCGGTGGCGTCGAGACAGGAGAGGGCAGTTGGGTGATCATGGCGGCATGGGAATACACACTTTAACGCAAAACCACCTGCCCTGACAGCAGCAGAGCAGTCCAATTGCGTCCAGTACAGTGCCGCAATAGAGGTACTGTCTCAGTTACAGTTTACAATCTGAATAAACCGGGATGGGTTTTGCCGCTCACTTATACCGGGCCAAGGCCGGGCCGGTGAGGCGGAAGATCCGCCAGTCATCGAGCTGGACGGCACCGAGATTGCGGTAAAATCCCTTGGCGGGTTCGTTCCAGTCCAGGACCGACCATTCCATGCGGCCGCATTCCAAGGTGTTGGCGAGTTTTGCGAGATGAAGCAGGAGCGATTTGCCAATGCCCTTGCCGCGGAAATCGGGTTGTACGAACAAATCTTCCAGATACAGGCCCGGTTTGGCCAGAAAGGTGGAATAGTTGAAGAAATAGAGTGCGAATCCCGCGGGTGCGCCATCCGCAAAAGCCAGAATGCACCGCGCGTTTCCGTTTTGGATTGGGTGCTTCCCGGTCTCTTCCGTCGGAAAGAGCGTGCGTTGGAGTTTTGCCGGGGTGGCTTCCACCTCGTGCTCGAGTTTTTCGTATTTCGCCAGTCCTTGGACGAACTCCAGAATCAAGGGGATGTCGGTGCTGGTGGCCGGGCGGATTTCGAGATTCATAAACCGATTCCGGCACATCGATTAACCGCCGGCGACCACTTTTGTGCCTTCGCCGGACCCGCGAGGCAGGCGAATTTGGATACTGCGTAGTGTGCTTTGGTACACCCCTTGCAATTGCGAGTGGACTTGATCTTTCCGTGCCGTTGTATGGCGGCGATTGGATCGCAGCGCGCTTCAACCCCTGATCCGGCCATCAAAACTGAGAGGACTTTTTGTGCTCTTGGCCGGGTTGACCGTCGCCTTGCTTTCGCGTGGCGAGGAACCGCTGAAAAAGGTGGCGTTGCAGCTGCCGTATCTGCCCCAGTTCCAGTTTGCGGGGTTTTATGCGGCCCAGACGAAAGGGTTTTTCCGGGAGGAAGGGCTCGAAGTGGACGTGCGGTCGACCAGCCTGGAGCGGCGGAATTCGCGCACGGAAGTCCTGGAAGGACGCGCGGAGTTTGGTGTCGCCCAAGGTCCGCAGTTAGTGACGGCCCGGATGGAGGGAAACGATTTTATGATCGTGGCGGCCATCATGCAGCATTCGCCGCAAGTGCTGGTGACCCGGGCCGAGGATAATATCCGCACCCCGCACGATCTGATCGGAAAACGGGTGGCTCTCGATCAGGGATCGTTGATTTCGGAGGTGCGCATGATGCTGGAGCGCGAAGGCGTTTCCCTGGATAAGATCACCGTCGTGCCCAAACGGTTTGGCTTTGACGAAATCCGGATGGGAACGGCCGATGCGATGAACATGTTTGTGATCGATGGCCCGTACCGCCTCGAAAAGATGGGCGTGCGGGTAAATATCATCCGGCCGATTGACTATGGCGTCGATTTCTACGGCGACTGTCTTTTCACCTCCGGCAAGTTTGCCCGGGAGCATTCGGACGTCGTCGCGGCGGTGCGGCGGGCGGTGATCAAGGGATGGTCCTATGCACTGCAACATCCGGATGAAATGGCGGACTGGATCATGGCCAGCTTCCCGGAGCGCAGCCCTGCCTTCACCCCGGATGGGTTGCGTGCGGAAGCGCGCGAGACTTCCCGTCTGATCAACGCCGATTTTGTCAGCATCGGTCACGTCAATGAAGGCCGGTTGCTCGCGATGGGTGAAATTATCCACGCGCAAAAGGGCATTACCAATTTGGAACGGTTGAAAGGCTTTGCCTTTACGGATCCCGAGGAAGAGCCGGCCAATTATCGCTGGATCCTGCCTTGGCTGAGATGGGGCCTGGCCGGAGTGTTGTTGCTGGCATTGATCGGATTTGTGGCCAACTGGCGGTTGCGCCGGCTGGTCGAACACCGAACCAAGCTACTGCGGGAGTCGGAACATCAGCAGCGTGAAGTCTTCGATCTGGCGCCGGCGCCGATCGTACGAAATGACTATGGTGCTGTGCTGCCGCAGTTGCAGCGGTTGCGCGCAGCGGGAGTGACCGACCTCGGCGATTATCTCGCGCGAAATCCCGGCCTGGTGCGCGATTGGTGCGGCTTGGTGCGGGTGATTGACGCCAATCAGCTTGCTCTGCGCATTGCGGGAGTCAGCACGGTCGCGGAAATGGATCGCCGGCGGATGGAATACCTGACGCAGGATACGATTGAGGCGTTTCCGAAGGAGCTGCTCGCGATTTGGGAAAACAAGGATCAGCTCCGCACCGAAAGGTCGGTGGTCGACGCGGGCGGGCGCCGGCGTGACGCACTGGTCAACTGGTCCGCTCCGCGGCGAAACGGAGAACCTGATTTTTCCCGGGCGCAGCTGGTTTATACGGATCTGACTGAAATCCACGAAGCGGGTCGTGCGTTGCGTGAGAGTGAAGCCCGGTTTCGGCTTTTGTTCGAACATTCCCCGCTGGCGATTGTGGAATTCGACAGTTCGGAATTGAAGCCCTGGTTCGAACAGCTCCGCGCCAAGGGGGTTACTGACTTGAGCGCGTATTTGGCCGAAAATCCCCCAGAACGCACCGAGGGCCTGCGGCGCATGCCGTTGAGGGACGTCAATGAAACGACTTTGCGGCTGTTGGGCGCGACGACCAAACAAGAGCTGATCACCCGGGTGAAGGAGGTTTTCACCGAGAAAACACTTGAGACCCGATGCGGCATCATTGTCCACATTTGGAACGGAGGAATTGCGACTGAGGGCGAAATCGAAATTCGCCGGCTCGATGGGCAGCTGCGCAATCTCGCCTTCAACTGGCGCATGGAAAGCGAGGATGGCAAACCGCTGTTTCGCCGCACCCAAACCCTGCTCGTCGACGTGACGGAAAAACTGGCCGCGGAAAAAGCCTTGCGCGAAAGCGAGTCGCGTTATCGCGAACTGTTCGAAAACGCCGTGGGTGGTATCTATCGTTCCACCCCCGACGGGCGTTTTATCGCCGTGAATCCCGCGCTCGTTGAGATGCTCGGGTTCGTCTCGTCGCAGGAGCTCGTTGACTCCGACCTGAATCAAAGCGGGCGGCCCTTTTATGTGCAGCCCGGACGTTGGGAGCAACTGTTGACGCAGATGGCAGGTGGCGATTCCGTCACGAATTTCGAATCGGAAGTAAGTTGCAAGGGCGAAGCAACGATCTGGATTTCAGAAAATGTCCGCATTGTGCGCGATCAGCAGGGGCGCAGCCTGTATTTCGAGGGATTCGTTTCCGACATCACGAAGCACCGGCGTCTCGACGAGGAAATGCAGCGCGCTTCCAAACTGGAGGCGGTGGGCATTCTTGCCGGTGGCATCGCGCACGATTTTAATAACATCCTCACTGCCGTTCTCGGCAATATCGGCCTGGCGGAATTGCGATTGAAGCGTGCCGGGATGAGCACCGAACTGCTGGAGGAAGCCAACCGTGCGTCGCTTCGCGCCCGCGATCTCACCCAGCAGCTGCTCACCTTCGCCAAGGGCGGCGAACCGGTTCGAGCTTCGGTCAATTTTTCCGAACTGCTGCGCGAGACCACGGAATTTGCGCTGCATGGCGCGAAGGCGCGGGCCGAGTTCCGTCTCGCGGAAGACTTGTGGCCGGTTAATGCGGACCGCGGCCAGCTGGGCCAGGTCATCCAGAATCTCGCGATCAACGCGGTGCAGGCGATGGCCGATGGCGGCTTGCTGACGATTTCCGCGGAAAACAAAGCGTTTGGCGAAGCCGGGGAAAAGTTATCCCTTCCTCCGGGGCGCTATGTTTATTTCACGTTTGCGGATTCCGGCACGGGCATCGCCGCCGAAAATCTCTCCAAGATATTCGATCCCTATTTCACGACCAAAAAACAGGGGAGCGGCCTCGGACTTGCGACAGTATACTCGATCGTCAAAAAGCACCAGGGGCTCATCGAAGTGGAATCTCAGTTGGGCAAGGGAACCACGTTTCATTTGTGGCTGCCCGCGGCCAGGCGGGCGGTGGTGCGCAAGAATGTGGAAAAGACCGCCGGTCTTCCGCTGCATGCGCGGGTGCTTTTCATGGATGACGAACAGCCGATTCGCGACATGGCCAATTCCTTCATGAAGCATTTGAATGTGGAGTGTGAACTCGCGGTCGACGGCGCCGAAGCCGTGCGCAAATATGAGGAAGCCCGGCAGGCGAAACGTCCGTTTGATATCGTGGTGATGGATTTGACGGTGCCGGGCGGCATGGGTGGACGGGAAGCGATGGGGCTGCTGAGGAAAATCGACCCCGGCGTTCGCGCCATCGTGTCCAGCGGTTATTCCCAGGATCCCGTCATGGCCAGTCACCGGGATCACGGCTTTCAAAGTGTTTTGCCGAAGCCCTACGATCTCGGGCAGTTGCGACAGGCGTTGGAAAACAGCCTCGCCAGCGCCACTCCCTGGCAAGCGGAAGTCGTGTAAATTTAGGGAGCCAACGGGGGATATGGCTGTCAGTGGTCGGCGTATCCACACTATGAAAACCAATTCCCTCCTTCGCCCTGTTGTCTCCACCCTCGTGTTGGGCATGGCGCTTTTTTACGTATTTCCAGCCCTCACCGGTTGTCTCGCCCCGGCCCCCGCGGCCACGGCGAGACAACCGGTGAGGGCTGGAAATACG
>JBEHXD010000260.1:0-7475 GCA_048498875.1 Verrucomicrobiota bacterium | reverse complement strand
GGCGTTCGCCGCGGCCATCGCGGATTCTTCGTTTTCGAACACGCGGGCCGGACCTGTGATTTTTTCGCGCGAGCTGCCCGCGACTTTCAACACCGCGCCTTCCTCGGCGAGATTGCCGTGGAGAATGACCAAACCGCCGGAAACCTTGAAAGGTTTGTCCGTCGGACGGATGACCTGCTGACCGGCCGTCTCAGGCGCATTGCGTACTTCGTCGCCGAGCGTCTTGCCCGTGACCGTGAGACAATCGGCATGCAAAAATTTGCCCTCGAGCAGACGGCGCAGGAGCAGCGAAATACCGCCGGCCTTCTGCATTTCCACCGCGGTGTAGAGACCACCCGGCTTGAGCGTCGCGATCGTGGGGGTCTTGGCGCTGATGGCGTCAAATTCGTCGATCTTCAGCGACACATTCATTTCCTTGGCCAGCGCGAGGAGGTGAAGCACCGCGTTGGTCGACCCGCCGGAAGCGGCGACGGACGCGATCGCGTTTTCGAACGCCTGGCGCGTCATGATTTGCGACGGCTTCAGGTCCTTGCGCACCATATCCATCACGATCTCGCCGCAGCGGAAAGCTGCCTTGTTCTTCGCCTCGTCGACCGCGGAGATGCCATTCAGACCGACCGGCGACATGCCGATCGCTTCCATGATCGTCGCCATGGTGTTCGCGGTGAACTGGCCACCGCACGCGCCCGCCGTCGGGCACGCCGCGTTTTCCACGCACTTGAATTCCTTCGCGTCGATCTTGCCGGCGCTAAACGCACCGACTGCTTCGAACACATCCTGCACCGTCAGCGCTTTGCCATGGAGATGACCGTGATCGATCGAACCGCCATAGAGGGCCAGACCGGGAATATCCATGCGGGCCAGTGCCATCAGCACGCCCGGATTGGTTTTGTCGCAGGCCGAAAGACAGACGAGACCGTCGAGGCTGTTGCCGCGCGCGACGAGCTCGATCGAGTCGGCGATCAACTCGCGGCTGATGAGCGAGGTTTTCATGCCCTCGGTGCCCATCGTGATGCCATCGGAAATGGATACGGTATTGAACTCCAGAGGCGTGCCACCCGCCGCGCGCACCCCGGCCTTCACGTGTTCCGCCAGGGCCCGGAGATGGAAATTGCAGGGTCCGATCTCCGTCCAGGTGTTGGCGATGCCGATCAACGGCTTGCTGAGATCTTCGTCCGTGAACCCGACGGCCTTCATCATGGCGCGGGCAGGCGCCCGGCTGGGGCCTTCGGTGACTAGGTGACTGTGGCGTTTACCAGAATCCATAAAGGGGTGAGAGGTCAGGCTGCGCGGGACCGGGAGGTCGCCGCAAAGCGAGGTGTCAGTGTATAGGAATAAGTCATTGGTGGAAAATAAAAAAACCGCCCCTTTTTCTTGGGCGGCTTCCTCGTTTTTGAGATTTGTTTCTCTTAGGAGCTAGTGGCTTCTGCGAGCCGCCCATGATTGATTGGGTCCGTGGCGACAATTGCCAGGACGACGGTAATCAATGCGACGACGGCTACTTCGAGATACATGAAAGTGAGAAGATAAGTTGTTAATCGGCCCTCCGGCTGTCAACACTAGTCTTATTTTTATGACATAAGGATGGGGCGTGCCTTCGAAAGGCATGCCAATCCCGCAGGGTCGGGCGGATCAACGCGCCAATTACCTATTTGGGCGCGGTTTCAGCCCGAATTTCACCCGCCATGCGGGACCTCACGCGCAGTCACCGCCGCGAGCACCGTGTTCACCCAATCAGGGTTGGCGGGCTCAATCACGACGACTTCAAAACCGTGGTCCTTTCCTTCCATGGCCACTCCGGGAGCGTCATCGACGTGAAGATCGATTCCGAAGGCCGGTGGATACTTGGAGGGCATCCGGGAAAAACGCATGCCGGACAATGCGCGATTATGGACGTCCGCATTCACCACTCCCGAGATTTTGATCCCGTGCAGAAAAAGCCACATTCGCACATAGAGCGCGCTTCGGGTCGAACTCGTGTAAATCCAAACTTCCCCATGAAGTCTGCGGATCTCGTGAAACAACTTCCGGGTGCCGCTGCGGGGTGCCTCACGAATCCCGAACGAAAAAGGCACAATCCGTTTTTCGACGGGAAAATCATCGCGCGGTGATACCAGCAGACCATCGACGTCGAATGAAACCCGCATCACCGGGACCAATTTCCAAATTTCACTGGCACAAATGCTCCAGCAGTTCCCTCACATTTTTTGCCAAAGGCCGCAGGTGACTTGCTCCGAAATGGCGGACAATCCGATCCCGCAACTCCGCTTCGGAATACGGCATGGGCTCGGATAGCGTTACCTCGAGATACGCGCCCATTCCCAATGCCCGGAAAATCATCAGGCCAAATCGGGAACGGGGCCGGAGGCGCCACACTTTTTCGGTCCGCCATAGTTTTCCCGCCGAATCATAGATCACCATCCCCTGCCATTCGGAGAGATCATCGTTCGGAGCCGCGTTAAAAAGGTCGTGGACGTCCTCGCCCTCGGTCGCCCAACCGGCACGTGACACCACGAGAATCGGCGGAGTCAACCGATGAAGGTCTCCCGGTTCTTTCAATGCCACGTTGGTGATATGAGCCGACGCCTGTGCTGGACAGACTCAAGTGTACCGCTGGAATTCAGGGCAACCTTTTGAATATTACCACTCGGGTATCCGAATAAGGCAACGGCACGAACAATAAGCCGGTCGACGTTCCGGTTTCACGCAGGCTCAACCGCAACGAACCATCTTGGGTCAGTTGGAAGCTCACGATCCTGGTTGTCCACCGGTGCTCCCATTCGTTGCCCGCAGTAATTTTCTCATGAATAACCGGAAATTCGAGACCATCCATTCCTTCGATCTGCACTTCCCGGGTGGTGGTTAAAAGAACCTGCTCTTGCGCATCGACAATTTGGAATTCCAGCATTCCGCCATGCCGGGCCACTCGAAGCTTACGGGCGGGAGCGAGCCGGTTGTAATCACCCAGCGCAACAAAAACATCGATCGGCCACGGCATGGACCGGTGATAGGAATCTCCGCCAAGATACACGCCTTGCGGCGAGAAAACGCCGGTGAATCCGTCCGGCAATGGCCGGGTGACGGTGGGCGCATTCCGTTCGTCGATGGACGCACATCCCGGCAGCAGTAACAGAACTCCCATCATCAGCAACCGTTGCATATAACTCCGCTCAGAGCCGTTTCGCCCAGTCAGCCCCGCCACGCCTCTGATGCACGGCCGCGGACTGTTATTCATCGGACCTGCGTCGCAGCAATCCCTGTAAGACGAAAAGTATCCCTCCGGAAAAAGCTCCCAAAATAAGCGATATGACCAGCCGCTGCCCGAACGAAGGCTCGTCGATAAAGAAACAGAAGAGCACCACGGTACAGCCGAGGCACATCAAGGCGAACCGCCCCATCGCCCGCAATATCCCCGCCTCGATTTCCTTTACGACAGCCGCCGACCCAAAGCGCTCCGGCCTCAGTTCTTTCAAAATCATCACCGCCTCCTCCACCTGCTCGTCCGGCACCTGCAGCTGAATGTGAAAGGGAGATCCGATTTCCGCCCGGGCGACATTCGCATTCAATAAATTCACGATGATGCCGTGGGACTCGAGCATGCTTTTGTCCACCTCCGCCTCGCTCGGGATATGATACGTGAGAATGCTTTTCAGATAGCCCATCGCGGAAATGTTTCAGTTCAGCCGTGATCAGGCCGTGTCACGGTTTTGGTCCCGCGGACGACTGTGGATCTCCGTCCAGTATTCGTGGCGGATGTTTTCGTCAATCTGCACGAGCACATGCTGTCGGATCAAACGGTCTTTGCCATCCTTCTTTGGACCGAAATCCAAAACTCCCTCCGCCGCGGTGGGATTCACGTGAGTTCCCCGTCCTTCCAGGCGTAGTAGCACCCTTGGGAAAAGAGATGCGAAAGATTGTCATCGGAGAGCCAGGGATAATCCTTGCGCAACTCCGCACCAAATGCGGCGAAGGCTGATTTCTGATTTCCCCCGGAATCGCGCATACACTTGGACACGAGTGCGTGCCCGTTACGCATCGCTCGCTGACATAGTGCATTGGCTTTCTCCAGCGTTTCGCCGTCCAGTCCGGGATACTTTGCGGCGAGTCGCGCTTGAATGGGCCGCAAAAAATGTTCGCCCCAAGCCATGGCCAGTTCGATGCCGTCAACGAGGACTTTTTCATCCATACTTGATTAAATGGTTGGGGGATAAAATCAGACAGAGCAAAGTGGCGGCGTAGTAACGCCCGTTCACAAACAACGCTCGCGGTTCTTCCCCGTAGGCCACAAAGCCGGTGGCTTCATAGAGCCGCAGTGCCGGGCGATTGGACGAAACCACATCCAGATGGATCTGCTTCAATCCCCGAAATCCGTTGGCGACCTCAACCGCACGGGCAAGGAGTTCACGTCCGATGCCCTGCCTCCGCGAGTTCGGTGAAACATACATCCCAAAAACCGAGGCCTTGTGCCTGCCCTTCAGTGACGAGTCACGGACCAGCGTGACGATCCCCACCAACCGCTTTCCGGAAAAGGCCCCGATCGTCCACTTGTCTTGCGTTTGTCTCAGGCGTTCCGCGAAGAATTGCATCGGACGCTTCGCCTCCTCCGCGTGGGAACTCCCAAACGCCGCAGGCGATTCGCGGAGACCGAAGAGCCGCAGCCGGCGATACCCGGCCGCATCGCCCGGATCAAGCCGGCGAAAGCTCATGGTCTGACCCGACATTCTAGGACCGGAAAAACCGGAACGTCTTGCATTGCCGGCACCAGCGGCCCTGTCCGGCGGTCGCCCAAATCATCAAGTAAAGGCCGGTAAGTGAAACAATGATACAGGGAATCCAAAGCACCGGGAAGCGGAAGGCCAATGCGATCGAGGCGACGAAAAGAATACCCACGAAAAAAAGCCGTCCCCGCTTCTTCTGAATCATCTCCGTCCCACATACCGGACATTTGCACAACTGATCCATGATGGCTGGAGCGTAGGCTACCATGCAGAACATTCAAGACGCACGATCGCACGGTTTGAGACCAACCGCAGGATTGGCCTCATCGTTTCATCCCAATCCAAATTCCCACGACCAATGCGACTGTGACCACTCCAATAAAAAGCAGCATCGCACGATTGGAGGACCGGGAATCCCTCCCCTCGCTTTCCTTTCTTCGCTCCGGCGAGGCCATCGGGTCGATCCCGTCCCCCGCGAGATCAGAGGTCAGATCCCGAACCTGGCGCACCAGCCACGCCACGATCTTTTCCGGACTACGATCTCCGTCGCCGGCACTCACGTGCTGCCGGTCAAACCAGAAAACTCCAGATTCCGGATCATCCAGATCGAGAGCATCGCTGCATCCGCCCGCATCCTCCCCCAGCGCAAAAAATCGACGCGGCCACGGTTTCACAAAGCTGCGTCCCGCCCTTAGCTCGCGATTTAAGCGAATCAGCGCGTCCGCATCGTCCCAAATAAGGGTTTCCGTGTTGCGTTCATAAGCGGGAACGGGGAACGCCATCATCACTTTGGTGTAGGCAGCGGGGAGCGATATCCCCAGCTCCCGCTCCAAACGCTTGAGGTCTTCCGCAGTCATTCAGGTCAGATCACGGTCGAGCCGCGACTGCACCAAGCGCGGCCATTGTCCGCCGGGGTTTGCCTCAGCTCCGCTGTCATCGATAGAAGAAAGCCTTGTAGACGATGAACGCCTGGAAAAACCAAGCCACGCATGAAGCCAACAAATACTGGATCTTGATCCCTTCCGGATCGGCATCATGAGGGTTTCGCATCATCCTTTGTCTGTCGAAGTCATAGTAGTCCGGCCGGCCATTGATCTCCGCGGCAATCCGTCTGGCCTCCTGGTTCGTCATAAATGCCCGGCTCATCAACCAGGGGGCAGAAATCCCGCCAGCGCGGCGGCGACCAGCGTGCTGTAGCCGTGCGTACCCAGGATGCCGGAGATGGCATTGCCGTACGGCCGGCACCAATACGCGAATCCCGATACCAAAAGGGCGAATCCGATGCTTCTCATTGTCGCCAGGGTATGTTTCAGCTCGACTGTCCCGCAGCTGCTCGGGACTGCGGCACCGGATCAACCGTAATCCCTGGGCTGCGAGCGAATGGTCTCATATCCCGGAATCGTAACCTCACAAGTGAGCAAAAATGAGTTTCAAATCACCAGCGCCTAATCGGGCGTCCCGGTACCCAGCCACACATACAAGCCTCTTCGAATCTTGTCGTCAAACGAAGCGACGTTCGCGGCGTTCAAGTGGTCAGTCAAACCTGGCAGGGTATCAAACGCCGCGAACTCACCATCGTCAGCGGCATCCACTCTTTTCTGCATAATCGCGTCGATCTGCTCAACCGTCCCGGGGCTCACCACGCGGGTACGAAGGTACGGACAGTCGAAATATTTTTCCTCGGTCGTAAACAGTTCCCGGCGCGAATCCTTCTTTGGCAGAATGCCCACGACGGTTACCTTTTTCTTCATTTCTCCGGAAGCACTGCTGGCGATGTAGGCGACGAACAAAACCTTCCTTCCGTCATCGTGCAATGCATGGCAGCCAAACGACTCCTTGATCGTATTGATAAATGACTGCTTCTGCACCACCCATCTCACCCGCCGGTATCCCAGCTTGGTGGCCTCGCTCATCGGGCTTTCCAAGTGATGCCTCGCGTCATCGGAAAGGTCCGCCCAAACGATTTCCCGTTCATTCTCATGCGGCGGCAGGATTACTTTTTCACCCTCCTTTCCCGAAATTTTCAGGACAAGGCAGATGAGGAATTTGAAAGGCTCCCGGGAAAATCGCCAGCATTCGCCCAACGACATCCCGCGGAAATTCATCCGGTAGAATCCAGTCTGCATGTCAGAAAATCCTCCAGGCGATCGTCCTCGCCAGGGAGAAGTCGCCGGAGGCAATCTCCCTCTGCCAACGGGTTAAAAACGGGTTGGTTCGCATACTAATTCGCAAACGGGAATGGCTTCGCCCCGTCACTTCCCCAGGCATAATCCTGTCCTGCGATAAAGTGGCTGGAAACCGGTCGATGAATTTTCCGACCCAAGCGTGATGCAAACAACCGCCGCAGCCTCGCAGTGCAGTGGCATTTCTGACGCGCACCCTCGGTTGGCCCCGGCCGTTCCCTGCGCCAAGAATCAAGCCGCATCGCCACCCGTGACGCAATCCTGTTGTGGGTTTTGTTGCCCGCGAATCACGCAAATGAACGCGAATGGAACAGAACTGAATGGGTCCACGAAACACACGAAAGGGCACGAAAAAAGAAAATTGGCCACAGGAGCCACGAACTCGGATACGATAAGGAACTGACAGCTCTCTGTGACCTTCGTGTCTCCTCGGTGATCTCAGTGTCGCAGTTTTAAAATTTCTCGAAGATCCTGAAGGCCGATGAGGGCATCGGCCCCTACCCGGCGAACTGATGTTCGCCGTAATCCTGCAAAAATTTTTTGCGTCATTTCGTGTGTTTCGTGGGCCTAAACT
>JBEHXD010000259.1:0-7479 GCA_048498875.1 Verrucomicrobiota bacterium | reverse complement strand
AGGAACACAGGGTTTATACGGTCGAGGTGTCCGACGGCGTAACAGCCGGAACCATGCGGTAGCAGCCCGCCGGTCCCGACTTGTGGAACATTAAATTGACGCGGTACCGGTGGTCGGCGTCGAGGGCCAGGGCGAAATCGTAGTCGCGGCGATCGAGGAAAATATCGCGCTGGTGCGCGGCGAGCAGCGCGGTGTTCATCCGCAGCGATTCCTTTTCGGTCAGCACGTGATTCGTGAGCGGCACCAGCATCCGGTGCTTGCGGACGAACGGCGAGGAGCCGGCCGAAAGATGCAGGTCGCTGGCGCCGAATTCGCCGGTGGAAATCAGGAGTTTTCGCACTGCCGTGGCGAGCGCGGCATCCTCCAGGGAGGCGACTTTATCGAAGGGAAATTGCGGCACGCCTGCGGCCGGGGCGGCCCGCGGCGCGGCCACGGTTGTTGCCGCCGTCGGAACCGTCGGGCGCGCAGCGGCAGCAGGCGCAGTATCTTCATCCAGCAGCGGGTTGCCCGGCGGCGGCCCGAGTTGGGCTTTCGACATGGCCTGCCCCGCGAGATTTTCGAGGGCTTCGACGTCCTGGACGATGCTTTCGTCAATGAGCTTCTGGGCGAAATCCATCAACTCCGCTCCCGGGCCCGCCGCCCGGAAGGTCGCCAGCGCCTGGTCGCGCGTGAACAGTTTCTGATCACGTCCCAACCGGACCAACCAAAGGATTTCGTTGTTCATGCCGGATTGTATCGTCCCAATGTTTTTCGCCCTTAGGAGGAAGGCAAGAATCGAGTCCGGTTTTTAATCGCGACCGTGAACCACCTTGAAGGTCAGGGCCGCCACGGCAGCGCCGAGCAGATCGGAGCCAAGATAAATCCCCAGTTGCTTGGCCGACTCGAGTCCCATGGTGAAAACACCCAGGCCGACCGCGGGGTTAAACGCGCCGCCCGAGACTCCGCCCACCGCCACGGCACCTGTCATCACGGTCATGCCGATCGCGGCCCCATAAAAAGAATTTCCCTCCGTGCCCTTGGGCGTGGCGTTGTTCAAGACCACCCAGGCAAGCGCGAAGGTGAAAAGAAATTCCACGATGATCGACGGCACGGTGCCGTGGAGAGCTGGAGCGGCGGGCTTGTCGACAAAAAGAAAGGTGACGATCAAGGCGGCCACGAGGCCGGCGGCGAATTGGGCGAGCCAATAGGGAATGACGTCCTTCGCTTCGCATTTTCCGCGAATGAATACCGCGAGGGTCACGGCCGGGTTGAAGTGCGCGCCGGACACGTGACCGCCGGCAAAAATCATGACCATCAGGGAGGCGCCGATGGCAATGGGCGCAAGGGCCGCGCCGCTGCGAACGGCCATGCCGACGGTGAATACGAGGAAGAATGTGCCGATGAATTCGACGATATATTTTTTCATGGAGAAGAGGTGGGTATGCGGGGCCTCAATTTCAGCCAAGCGTGACGCCAATGTCGAGGCAGGACCGGATACGTGGCGTGCATGGCGGGTAGGGCGGACTATCCTTAGTCCGCCGCCAGGATGTTCGAATGACACGACGGTCGTCGTACACTTTCCGGCGCTTTAAGGATAAAGCGCCCTACCTCCGGCAAACGTTCGGCGCCAAGCGCCGGGCCGACTTCGCGTTTGCTTCCCGCTTCGCAATCCTTTGCCTTGCGGGTCATGGCCCAGACCGAAGCTCCCAAGATCATTTTCTCCATGATCGGCGTCTCGAAGAAAATCGAGCGCAAGGAAATCCTCCGCGACATCTCGCTGTCGTTTTATTACGGCGCGAAAATCGGTGTGCTCGGCCTTAACGGCTCGGGTAAGTCATCCCTGATGCGCATCCTCGCCGGCATCGACAAGGAGATCGACGGGCGCGTTCATTTCGAGCCGGGTTATCCGGTCGGATTTCTTCCGCAGGAGCCTGCCCTGACGCCCGGGGCGACGGTCCGCGTGTGCGTCGAGGAGGGCGTCAAACACCTCACGGATTTGACCGCGGCTTACGACGCGAGCTGGGACGAACTTGCTTCGGCCGAGGATGACAAGGCGAAGGACGCCATTTCCGACAAGCAGGCAAAACTTCAGGAGGAAATCGACCGGCTCGGCGCGTGGGACGTCGGCCCGATGGTCGAGCAGGCGATGGATGCGCTGCGCTGCCCGCCGGGCGATGCGATCGTCGATAATCTCTCCGGCGGAGAACGCCGCCGGGTGGCGCTGGCGCGTTTGCTTCTGCAAAAACCGTCGATCCTGCTGCTCGACGAGCCGACCAATCACCTCGATGCGGACAGCGTGAACTGGCTCGAACAGCATTTGTCCCGTTACGAAGGCACGGTCATCGCGGTCACACACGACCGCTACTTCCTTGACAATGTGGCCGGCTGGATTCTCGAACTCGATCACGGGCATGGGCTGCCGTGGAAGGGAAACTATTCTTCGTGGCTTGAGCAAAAGCAGGCGGTTGCCCAGGTCGCCGAACGCACCGAAAGCAAACGCCAGAAAGCCATGGCGCGCGAACTTGCGTGGATCCGCCAGTCCGCGAAGGCCCGGCAATCGAAGGGTCAGGCGCGTATCAACGCCTACGAGGCGATGCTCAAGCAGGATGTCGCCGAGCAGGAAAAATTATTCGAAATCATCATCCCTCCCGGGCCGCGTCTCGGTGCCGTGGTCGTCGAAGCGCAAGGCGTCGCCAAAGCCTACGGCGACAAATTGCTTTTCGATAAACTGAATTTCGCGCTGCCTCCCGGCGGCATTGTCGGCATCATCGGACCGAATGGCGCGGGCAAGACCACGCTGTTCAAACTCATCACCAGTCTCGAAAAACCCGATGCCGGTGCTTTCAAGGTGGGCGACACCGTGAAGTCGGCCTACGTCGAGCAGTCGCGCGATTCGCTCGAAGGCAACAAGACGATCTGGGAAGTGATCAGCGACGGCCAGGAAGTCATGACGCTCGGCAACCGTTCGGTGAACAGCCGCGCGTACTGCGCGCAATTTGGTTTCACGGGTGCCGACCAGCAAAAGAAAGTCGGCATTCTCTCCGGCGGCGAACGCAATCGCGTGCTGCTCGCCCGCGTGCTCAAGAGCGGCGCAAACCTCCTGCTGCTCGACGAACCGACCAACGACCTCGACGTGAATTCCATCCGCGCGCTTGAGGAAGCACTCGAAACCTTCGCCGGTTGCGCCGTGATTATTTCGCACGATCGCTGGTTTCTCGATCGCGTCGCGACACACATCATGGCCTTCGAAGGCGACAGCTACGTGCACTGGTACGCCGGAAATTATTCGGGTTATCTCGAGGATTTCAAAAAACGGAAAGGCAAGGACGCCGACCAGCCGCATCGGATCAAGTACCGCAAACTGACGCGTTAGAGCGTTTCAAATAGACGGAAACCTCGTTCGACGCTCTTAGCGCCGGCTGACCTCCCAATACTCCTTAAGCCGCGTCGGTTCGATCGAGGTGGGGAGATAGGGGAGCAACTGTTCCGGTGTGGTGGCATTTGTGCCGTTGTTTGCCTGCGCAAAGGATTTCATCGCCTGGTTCACGGTCGTTGCCAGCTGGCTGATCTCGGTAACGGCCCAATTTTTGTTTTTGGTGAAGCCAATCCACGTGTCATAGTCGTCATCCACGGGAGCTTTTTCCTGCAAAACAATCGGACCCGACCCCCGCAAATGCAAACCCGGGCGGATGACGTCGCGCGCATCGTTTTGGCCCGGGACTTCCGGGGCCGGTTCGTAACGTTGCAAGAGTTCATCGGGCAATGGGGGATTCAGATAAGGTTGCAACTGCCGCGGGTCGGAAGGGGACAGGCCGTTATTCGATTTTCCATAGGCTTGTAGCGCAGCCGCCAGATTTCCGGCCACCTGGGGTTTCATCTTTGCCATCAAGCGCAGTTGGCTGAGGGCGTAGCGAATTTTCGCATCCGTATTCAACGGATTGTCCAGGGTTACGGAAAGCCAGTCGTTTGAGCTGAGAAACTGCATCTCGGGAATTTTCTTTTCCGGTGCGGTGCGCAGCCTTTGCTTCAGGCGATCCACCCGGGAGAGCCAGGCACCAAGCTCACTGTCCGTGGTGGCATATTTGCTCTGGCGCTGGACTGCCGTGATGGCGCTTTCGGCGGCGCTGATCTCCGCCAGCATTCGGTCGCGTTCCCACTCGATTTGTCGGTCGCGATTTTCCAATGCTTCCGTTTGTTTTTTCAAAGTGCGCATCTTTTCGTGCTGGTGGGAGAGCAGGCGAAACCCGATCCCTGCCGCCACCACTAGCGTCAGCAAAAGCCCGGTCAGTTTTTTTGTCGCCGGTGTCATTGCTGGCGGGCTTCCCAGAATTGCTTCAACCGGGTGCTGTCGATGGGAGTGGCGAAATAAGGTTCCAACTCGCGGGGATCGGTCAGTTCCTGACCACCGTTTGCCTTGCGAAAGGCCTGGGTGGCTTCGTCGACCTGGTCACCCAATTTACTGACGTATTGGAAGCCAATGCCCCTGCCTCGGGCGGAAAGTTGAAGCAGAATGTCGTAGTCCTCGTCCACACCCGCGATTTCCTGCAACCATCTCTGATCGTCTTCACGGTTAGCAGCCGTTTCGTTAGTTTGAGACATCTCCATCGCGTTCATTCTTTCCGTGGGGTTCCGGCTGACGAATTTGTAGCGCGCCAGAATTTCGTCGTCGATTGACGGGTGGAGATAAGGCCGCAGTTGTGCGGTATCGCTGGCTGGCTGGTTGTCGTGATCCCTGGCGTAATCTCTCAGTGCATTCTGCAGATTCCGGCCGATTTCAGGTTTATCTTTGGCTTGTCGTCGCAGCTCGCTCAGTGCCTTCCTGATCTTGTCGTCTGTTTTCACGTCGTTGTTCAATGTAACGCTCAACCAGTCGTGAGAGGTCAGAAATCGCATTTCCGGGATGTTTTTCTCCGGCATTTGGGCGAGGTGTTCCTTCAACCGGGCCACCCGGCCCAGCCAGGCGTCGAGATCGGATTCGACCGCGGCGGATTCGGCGGCGCGCTTTTGCTCTGCCTCCAAGGCTTGCCGTTTTTGGGTGAGCAATGAAGTTGCCTGGTCCCGCTCTTCCGCGAGTTGCCGTGCCTGCAGTTGTCGGCGGGTAAGCTCATATTCGATTTCCCTCAACTGAGTGCGCCCAGCGCCGAGGAGGGTGGTTTCGTACGCCAGACTGGCGATCAAGACGACGGCGGTCGCGATCAAGGTTTTGTTGAGGGCAGTCATGGAAAGCGTTTTCGCGGTTTTGGCCAGAAGCGCAGTGGGAAGTGCGCTTGAAGAAATGGCGGCACCAAGTCCGGCCGGTGCGGATGTGACGACATGCGCGGAAAGATCAGTCGCCAGCCCGGCGGCGGTGATGGCGATGCCTCGGCGGGCGAAAATCGTTCGCAGTTGCTCGAGCGCCCGGCTGATGCGTTTCTGTGCGGCGTCTTCGGAAGTGCCGAGATTTTCGCCCACCTCGCGCAGGCTTTTGCTGGCGATATAGCGCAACAAAATGGCCTGCCGGTCGGCGTCACTCAAGGTTTCCAGCGCCTCATCCAGAAACGGCTCGATTTGTGTCCAAAGGGAGGAATCAGGTTTCATGGCGGCTATTTCCGAAGCCATCCTCTCCCGTTCCTTTCGTCGGGATTCGCGGCGGATGACATCGATGGCGGAGCGCCGGGTGACGACGTAAAGCCACGCGATCAGGGGTTGGCCGGGTTTTAGTTTTGCTGCATTTTTCGAGAGATCGAGGAAGACGGATTGCGAAATTTCCTCGGCCAGGGCGGTTGACCTCACCTGGCGGAGCGCAGCGGAATAGACGGGATCCAAATAGCGGCGGACCAACTCGGAGAAGGCAGGGTTGGAGCCGTTGCGGACGTAGTCACGGAGAAGGTCGTCGTCGGACAAAGCCATTTGATACCCAATTATCGCTGCCGATTTCCAAATCCGACAAGAATAGTGACATAAAATCGGGGCGAAGGTCTTGATGCGAGGGCTGTCGGAGGGAGGGCTTAGGGCGTTTCGCCAGAGAAACGGATTTTTAGGAAAGTTCACTCTACGCAGGCATTAAACCCTTTCAGCCGGTCTGTCTTCTAGAAGTGACTTAAGTGGCTTTTCTTTCTGAAAGCAGCCGCGACGCGTTCATTTATAGCCCGGTCAGTCGATGCAATCCCTATCCTGCGATGAATGCTTCCCTTGATCTTCCGGTTAAACCAACCCCGCCCCCAAAAATCCCGGCTGTCCGTGCGACGGAGGCCGGTGGCGGCGACGAATCCGCCGTCGCTGATTTTGTGTCGTGATCAGGTGAAAACTGACGGGCAAATTCACTTTTATTTAAGACGAGCCTACTTGCCTTTTGATTGGCGGAGCGATTGTGTGGAAGTCGCGCATGCGTGCGGAGTTTGTCCAATGAAATTCAGTTCACCCCGGGTCATATGGCTCTGCGTGGGCTACGTCGTTCTCCACTTCCTGGCGCATTTTTCCGCAGCGTGGTTTGAGGTCAGTCCGGGAATTTCCATCTGGTATCCTCCCTGCGGCCTGGCGCTGTCTTTGCTGGTGTTGTTGGGACCGCGGTACTCGTTTCTGGTTTTCCTGACCAATCTGGCGGCGGCCTGGATCACCGAACGGACCAAAGCGCCGTGGGTCGTGCTTTTTTTCCCGGCGCTGATCACAGCCAACTATGCGGGTGCGGCCTGGTTGGTGCGCCGGTATGTGGGCCCGCGCTTGTTGCCGGGAGGACGCCGTGGCACTCTCGTGTTTTGTTCGACGATGCTTATGGCTCCCGTGATCATCGCCTTGATCGGGACGGCCGTGATCATGGTCACCGATGGCAGTGGCAATCCCTGGACGGCCGGGCAATTTTTGCATTCGGTGTTGAATTGGGCGATCGGGGACGCGAGTGGACTGCTCACCGTCGTTCCGGTTGCCATGGTCTTTGTCTCGCCGTGGCTGCAGGGGAAGTCCTCCCCCCTGGATGTGCGCTCGTGGCACTGGGATCGCATCACGGGGGCGGTGGCCAGGGCTTTGATCTTATTGGGCACGCTGGTCCTGGTGCTTTCGGTGCCACTCTTGCGGGAACACAGTGCGTTTTATTTGTGCTTTCTGCCTCTGGTCTGGATTTGCGTTAACTACGGATTGCCCGGGGCAACGCTGGCGACGCTGTTGATCATGATGGTCGGTTTGGTGGGGATGCGGCTGACGGACACCAAGGTCGATTTTTCCTACATTTTCCTCGTGTTCGAAGTGGCGGTCGCGGGTGTGGGTCTGGGCTTGGGCACGCTGGTTTCACGCCGCAACGAAGCGGAAACCAAGCTCGCCGCCAGCCAGGCCCAGCTCGATCGCGTGATCGCCGGTGCCCAGCTTGGATTGTGGGACTGGAACATCTCCGAGAAGAGCTTTGAATCGAACGCCTTCATGGCGGGTATGCTCGGTTACGCGCCCGACGAAATTGACTCGCTGGTGGAGGGGGAGACGCCCTTGCTCCATCCGGCGGACCAATTGAAAGTGAAGCAGGCGTTGAGCGAT